>DATNNA010000050.1:0-22251 GCA_035602075.1 Binatus sp. (SeqCode)
GCCTTGCGCGTCACCCACGACATCCACGATGCGGCCGCTCACCACACCGGCGGGCAACGAGCCGGTACCAATCTGGTCCAGCGGCAGCGACAGGGCGACCGCGGATTCGGCCGTCGATCGCGGATGGCTGCCGTTCACGGATAGGCTCTGGAATGGCTCATGCGTCCAGGCGACCAGCAGCGGCGTGCTCGCGAACGATATGCCCTTGAAGCTTCCTCCGGTGGGCAACACGGACAGAATCTGCGTCTTCGCATAGTCTTCGCGCTGGGCGTCGGTGGGCTGCTGCGGCTGCGGGCCATTGAAGAAGGCCGCCCCATAGATGCGGGTGTAGGTCGGCATGCCGAATTGGGTGGCTGCCTTCACCGCCAGGCTGACCGTCGCCGTGGCCCCTGGTTTCAGCGCGCCAAACGTCTGGAAGCTGTCGCCCATGATCAGGACGGCATCCGTAAACGCCAGATTCGAGTGGTTCTCGATCGTGCCGTTGAGATTCCCATTCAGCAGCTGGAGATGCGCGGCCAGCTGGGGAGCCGAGGTCACTGACTCAGTTGCGAAGCCACCGAGCACAAACGCCGTCATCCCAGGCAGCGTGACGTTGTTGTTGTCGACATTGATCCGGAGGCTGCCCGAGCGAGACCCCGTTCCGAACCCCGATGGATCGAAAGCGCCGTTATTGACGATGGGGCTGATCAGGAGCCGCCCGCCGCTGATGGCGGCCTGGTAGTCACCGCGAGACGGTGCCATGATCCCGGTAAAGGTCTCCTGGTATGCGTGGTCCCAGCCCGGCTGCACGTGCAGGATGGTGACCTGGTTGGCCTGCACGGACCGGCCCTTGGTGAGGATGCCCGCCCCGTAGGCGCCGCCGGCGGCGATCACCGCGATCAGGGGCACGGTCACCCAGGCGAGAGCGCGCCGCCGCATCGCGCCTAACACGACGTAATTCACGGGACCAACGAGCAGCACGTAGAGCAGCACGAGCCCGCCGGTCAGCTGTAGAGAGGGCAGGTCGAGTCCAGGAAGGTTCCCCAACGTGGAGCTGAGAGCGCCGCTCTTGGACGCGAGCGTTGGCTGAGAGCTGAAATTCATGGGGCTTGGCCCGCCGATGCCGTACATGAAGTTCTGGCTGGAGCCACCTGCGCCAAAGACGGAGCGCGCGATGAGCTGGCGCAGCAGAGGCGCGGTTCCGCTCCATCCGGCGACGGGCTCCTGATTCCAATCGAAGGCGGCCAGCGTGACGATTCCCGCGCCCACCCGGCGCTCGATCAAAAGCGCTTGGCTGCCGGTCGCCAGCCAGGCTGGCCCAGGCGTCGATACCCCGGTTGCCACCTCGACGGCGGACCCGCCCAGCAGGTCCGTTGTCACGCTGGTGGTGCCGCTGATGGTCATCGGCACGATCGCCGGCGGCAGGCCGGCCAGCGTCTTACGCCAGGCGGCGCCGGTACCCAGCAGAAGATCGCCACCGGCGCGGACGAAGTCGCTGATCGCGGTCCGCTGGCCGGCGGTCAGGCTGTCGGTGGCGAAGTCGTCGATGGCGAGGATGTCGAAGGCGCGCAGCGGGAGTGCTGACTCCGCGATCTCGTCGCCGCGCAGGTGCACCACCCGGGCGTTGACGCTCGCCGGGTGGACGGCAGCGAAGCCGTCAAGGGACGTGGCCTGGTCGGAGAGCACGCCGATCAAGGTTGACGGGGTGCCGCCCGTTGGCCCCGCCCAACCCTGAGAGACGATCACCCGGCCACTCTGAACGATCCGGGCCGTGACGGACGCGCCCGTCGTGTCGAGGGTCACGTATGTCCGGATCCGCTTGCTTGCCCCGCTCGCCAGGCTGATGGGTGCCTGGTAGATGGGGAGCCCGCCGACGCCCGGCTGGCCGCTCAGGACCTCCTGGACCTCGAGCGTGCCGTCGACCCCGGCGCCCGCGTTCTTTGCGTCGATGGTGACCGGCATCCACTCGCCAAGCTTGACGGCATCCTGGTACCCGACGTGGACAACCAGCGTCACAGGGTTGTCGGCGGCCGACGTGCCAACCGAGGCTCCTGCCAGGGCGATCGCAGCCAGCATTGCGGCCAGGGCGATCCGCGCGGGCAAGCGGAAGCGGCGGAAAGCACGCATCTAGTGAATTAAGACGGCCGCCGAGGGAAAAAGTTCCGTTCTCGCCTCTTCTGCGGCAGTATGGCCGGGGTGCCACGGACCGTCAACCGCTTTCCGGACCAGATCAGCTGACGAAATGGACGCACAGTGGCGAACTGGGCGCCTGCAGGACCCTAAGGCCGTACTGCCGGAGGAGGGACTCGAACCCACACGGACTTACGCCCAGGCGCTTTTGAGGCGCCCTCGTCTACCATTCCGACACTCCGGCGTGCGATGCCCGGCGAGTATATCCGAGTACGCTCGTTGGGAACTTATTAGGGATGTTTCCGTCTAAAAGCTCGAACGACGATCGCGACCTGGTGGGCAAGGCCCGCCGGGGCGATCGGGAGGCGTTTACCCAATTGATCATGCAATATCAGGTGCCGCTCTACAACATGGCGCTGCGGATGGTCGGCAGGCCGGACGATGCCGCCGACATCGCGCAGGAGGCGTTTCTCCGCGCCTGGGAGAAGATCCGCACCCTGCGGGAGGCGCCGTTCAAGTCCTGGCTGTTCCAGATCGCCGCGAATCTCTGCTACGACCATTTCCGGCGCGGCAAGCGGTACGGGGTCATGCCCGAAGATGATCAAACCAGCAACGTCCTCGGCCTTGGCATCGCGACGCCGGATCCGCAGGAGCGCGCCGAGGCGAACGAGCGGACGCGCCTGGTGCGTGACAGTATTTCGGCGCTCGACCACGACATGCGGATCGCCATCATCCTGCGCGATGTGAACGGCATGGCCTACGACGAGATCGCCGCGGTGCTGCGCGTGCCGCTCGGCACGGTCAAGTCGCGGATCGCCCGCGCACGCGCGCAGGTCCAGGAACGCCTGCAGCAGCATCCGGATTTCTTTCCGGCTCGGGAGGATGCCCATGCCGACTGAACCGCGCATCCCGGTCGAGCCGACGCTGGAGGAGCTCTCTGCCTATCTCGACGATGAGCTCGACGCGGCGGACCACGCTCGCATCACGGAGCATGTTGCCGGCTGTGCCGAGTGCAGGGTGCGTCTGGATGGCCTGCGCGAGACGGTCCACGCCGTGCGCGCCCTGCCGATGGAGACGCCGACGCGGACGTTCACCATTCCGGCCGAAAGCCGCAAACCATTCCGGTGGGCGCCAGTTGGCTGGGTGGGGAGCGCCGCGGTCGCGTTGCTGATCATCGGCCTGGGCATCCAGAATCTGCATCTTCCAGCCGGCCCTAGCGCGACGTCCGGGTCGACAGCGAACTTCAACGGAGCAAGCTCGCCGCGCAAATCAGCCGAGGGGAGCGGCATCGCCCCCCTAGCAGCGCCGGCCACGTCGGCGCTCCCTCAGCAGTTTGATTCGCAAGCCGGGAGTGCGTCCGCGAACCCTTCGACCGTTGTGGATCGGAGCAATGGGTCGCGTCGAATGATCCTGGGAACCGACGGCGCCCAGTATTCGAAGAACGGGCGGATCCACGTAAGCATCCAACTACTGGGGTCGCCCTCGACGTCCACCAGCAGTGGGGACCAGGGGCTGACCCTGACACTGGTCCGCAACGGCGTTGGTGTCGCCCTCCATCCGGTCGGTGTCACGAGCTGGAACGGCACGCCGATTTTCGGTGGGACCTACGATCTGGGTGCTCTGCCGCTGACTGAGCCGCGTGCTGGCGACTACCAGCTAGAGGCGACCTGGGTGATTCCTGATGGGTCGGGCCGGGTGCTCCAGGCCAGCGTGCCCATCCGGATTACCGGCTAACTCTTCTCCGGTGGCGGGCCCTCGAGGTCCGGCAGGTCCATGCTGTTGATCAGCTCCTTGAAGATCGAGAGCTTGTCCTCTTCTTCCTCTTCTTTTTCGGGGAACACGCCGGCTTTGTCGAGAACGTCCTGCGAGACCAGGATGGGACACGTCATCCGGACCGCGAGCGCGATGGCATCGCTGGGTCGGGAGTCGATCTCGACTTCCTTGCCGTTGACGGCAAGAAACAATCTCGCAAAGAACACTTCATTCGTGAGCGACGTCACCTGGATTTTCTTGAGGCGCATCTCTGCGCTTTGCAAAATATTGGCCAGCAGGTCGTGCGTGATCGGCCGCTCCGGGGTGATGCCGGTGATCTTCAGCGCGATCGCGTTGGCCTCGTAGATCCCAATCCAGATGGGCAGATAGCGGTCGGTCTCTTTTTCTTTGAGGATCACGACGTGCTGCCCGCTGGGCATGTGCACACGGATGGAGTCGACCTGCATCTCGACGAATTTAGCCATCCTGAATTCGAGCCTATCTTATCATCGGGTTTTTCAGTCACAGACAGGGTTTTACGAGATTCCCATGTGACGGACCGATGAGCGTTTGCGGGGTTCCTCCGCGACTAAACTTTGATGGTGCCCGAGCCCCAAAAGAAGCAGCGGCTCGTCCTCATCGACGGCCACTCTCTCGTCTACCGGGCCTTCTTCGCGCTGCCGTCACTGACTGACCGGGAAGGCAATATCGTGAACGCCGCCTACGGCTTTACGTCCATGCTTCTGCTCGCCCTGCAGGAGCACCCGGACTACGTGCTCGCATCATTCGACCTCGGGGGTCGGACGTTCCGCCACGAGGAGCTGGCCCAGTACAAGGCCACCCGGCGGCCGACGCCCCCTGAGTTGAGCCCCCAGTTTCCGCTGACGCGCGACATCGTGCGCGCCTTTGGGATTCCCATTTATGAGATCCAGGGAGTTGAGGCGGACGACGTCATCGGTACGCTGGCGAGACAGGCGCGTGAGCAAGGCCTGCACAGCACGATCGTCACCGGCGACCTGGACGCCTTGCAGCTCGTCAACGACGACGTTGACGTTTTGACGAGCAAACGAGGCGTCTCGGAGACCATCCTCTATACGCCGGACCGCGTTCGCCAGCGCTACGGCCTGGAGCCAATCCAGACCGTCGATCTCAAGGGCCTCGTCGGCGACGTCTCCGACAATATCCCCGGCATCCGCGGCATCGGGGAAAAGACGGCGATCAGGCTCATCCAGGAGTTCGGCTCCGTCGAAAGCCTGGTCGAGAATCGGGAGCGGGTCGCGCCGCCGAAGATTAAGAAGCTGATCGACGAGCACTGGGAGCAGGCCTTGCTCAGCAAGAAGATGGCCACGATCGTCCTCGACGTCGGCGGCGTGACGCTTGACTTGAGCCATGGCTCGGCTCGGGACTATCGCCCCGATGCGGCTCGGACGATCCTGTCCGACCTGGGTTTTCGCAGCCTGGCGGCGCGCGTGCCAACCACCTGGACCGACGGCAGCGCGATGTCGGCCCCGCCGATCTTTGCGCCGCCCGCCAGAGAGCAGGGCAGACTTGCCCTCGATGCGGAGGCTGCGCGTCAGGAGCCGCCGCGCCCCCCAACGCAGTCGACGCTGCCTCTCGAGTCGGCGCCGAGAGAGTCCGTCACCGTCGTCCGCCAGGTGGCCGAGCTCGAGCGACTCGTAACGGCTTTTGCTTCAGCCGACCGTGCCGGCTTCCAGGTCATCACCCTGGACGATGTGCCGCGACACGGCCGGATCGCTGCTCTCGTCGTCGGCCTAGGTGAACGCGATGTCTTTTATGTGCCCGTAGCCCACGAACAGGAGCGCTGCCTCGAGGTCCGTGATGTGCTCCAGCGCTTTGCCGCCAGCCTGCAGAGCGCCAAGCCATCGAAGCTGGGCTTCAACCAGAAGGCCGATTACCTGGCGCTTCGAGCGCACGGCATCGAGCTCCGCGGCGCCGACTGGGATCTGCTGATAGCTGCGTACCTGCTGAACTCGGGCGTTCGCTCGCCGAGCCTGGAGGCGCTGGCGTCGGACGTTTTACACCGTTCCATCGAGGGGCGCGAAACTCTCTTGGGTAGCGGCAAGGCCGCCATGAGCTGCGACCAGGTCGACATCATGCGGGCCGCGGCATTTTTCGGTGAGCGCATGCGCGTCATGCTGGAGCTCGCCCCAACGCTCGCGTCCGAGCTCGAACGGCTTGGCAATGCCGAATTGTTTCGCGATCTCGAGATGCCGCTGCTGCCGGTACTGGCCGAGATGGAGCTGGCGGGCGTTTCTATCGACTTGCCGTACTTACAGCAGGTCTCCCGCGAGCTGTACGAGCAATTGCAGCGCTTGGACCAGGAGATTGCTGACGTCGCCCACGGCCCGATCAACGTCAACTCGCCGCAGCAGTTGGCGCGCTTTCTCTTTGAAGACTTGGATCTGCCTGGCGGCAGGAAGACGAAGAGCGGCTACTCCACGGACGCCACGGTCCTGGAAGGCCTGCGGGACGCGCATCCTGTCGTCTCGAAGATTCTCGAGTTCAGGCAATTGAGCAAGCTCAAAGGCACCTATGTCGATGCCCTGCCGCTGCTGGTCGATGCGAAGACCCACCGCGTCCACACCAGCTTCAATCAGACCGTCGCGGCGACCGGACGGCTCTCGTCGTCGGACCCAAATCTGCAGAACATCCCGATACGCACCGAGGTGGGACAGAAAGTGCGCCGAGCGTTTGTCCCGGGCCGTCCTGGCGATGTCTTGCTATCGGCCGATTACTCACAGATCGAGCTACGGGTCCTAGCCCATATGACGGACGATCCGGTGCTGGTCGACGCCTTCGCGCGTGGTGAGGACATCCACGCGCGGACGGCGGCCGAAGTCTTCGGCATCCCACAAGCCGACGTCACGGCCAATCAGCGCCGTCTAGCCAAGGTCGTGAACTTCGGCTTGTTCTATGGTCTGAGCGACTTCGGCCTTGCCCGCGACACCGGCATGTCGACGGAAGAGGCCAGGGTTTTCATCGACGCCTACTTTCGTGCCTACAATCGGGTGCGCGAGTTTCTCGAAGGCATCAAGATCCAGGCCAGAGAACAAGGCTACGTGGAAACCCTGCTGCACCGGCGGCGCTACATCCAGGACATTCGCTCGCCGAACCGCATGTTGCGCCAGGGCGCAGAACGGATCGCCATCAACATGCCGGTGCAGGGGTCAGCGGCCGACATCATGAAGCTGGCGATGATCAGATTGCAAGCCTACTTGCATGAGCAGCAGCTCGCCAGCCAGATGATCCTGACGGTACACGACGAGCTCGTCTTCGAGGTCACCCCGGGCGAACGCGATCGATTGATCGAGGTCGTGCCCGACTTGATGGCGAGAGCTTATCCATTGAAAGTCCCACTGCAAGTCGATCTCAAGCTTGGCCCGAACTGGCAGGACATGGAGCGGGTGCGCCTCGTAGCCGCCAAAGCCTAAATGCCCGAGCTTCCCGAAGTCGAGACCGTCGTCCGCGATTTGCGGCCGCAGCTCGCCGGCCGCCGCATCGAGTCGCTGCAGCTGACGCGCGATCCGGCGATTCGCGCGCGCATCGTGCGCTATCCGAGTGCGGCGAAGTTTGCGCGACGCCTGCGCGGCCGGGTCATCAAGAACGTTCAGAGGCGCGGCAAGTACATCGTCATGCCACTGGATTCGGTTGGCGCCCCGCGTAACGGGGCCTCAGCGACTGATCAAGTCATCGTGCATTTGGGCATGACCGGGCACCTGCGGGTCTGGGAGCCGGAAGAGACGCCGGTCAAGCACACGCACTTCAGGGCATTGCTCGATAGCGGCCTGGAGCTGCGCTACGACGATCCCCGGCAGTTCGGGCGCCTGGTCCTCGGCAGCATGGATGAACTGATCGCGGCCCACGCTTTCCCCAAGCGCCTCGGTCCCGAGCCGATCCATGGCGATCTGACCGAAGCCGAATTCGAGAAGCTCGTCAAGGCCCGCCACCGGCCGGTCAAGTCAGCGTTGCTCGACCAGTCGTTTCTGGCCGGCGTCGGCAATATCTATGCCGACGAGGCATGTTTTCGGGCCGGAATCCGTCCTAGCCGGTGGACTCACCGGCTCACTGTCCGTGAACGGCGGGCCCTCTACGCGGCGATTCAGGACGTACTGGAGAACAGCATTGCGGCACGAGGCTCCTCGATCATCAATTACGTCGATGGCTTTGGACTCCGGGGTAGCAACCAGGAGAAGCTGCTCGTCTACGGCCGGAGCGGCGAGCCCTGTCTGAAATGCGGGACGCCATTGCAGGGAACGCGCCTCGCCGGCCGCGGCACGGTCTACTGCCGCAAGTGTCAGCGCTGATTCGTCCCCACTGGCCGCTCCTCAGCCGCCGGCTGCTGATCACGGCGGGGGTCTTCTTCGCCGCTTTCGTCCTCGTCGCGCTGTTCGTCCAGTTTGGTGCGTTCAGCCGGCTGGATTTACGAATGACGCACTATCTGCAGGGCCGCGGGAGCACCGGCCAGAACATCGGGCTCGGGATATTTGCGTATCTGGGCAGCATCGAATTCACGCTGGTGGTCGCCGCCCTGCTCGGCGTCGCCCTTTTTCGCGGACTGCGCCTGCTGGCGGTGTTGCCGGTCGCCTTCATTCTCGCGGGCTCAGTACTGGAGATCGTGGGGAAGCTGCTAATCGTTAGCCCGGCTCCCGGCAAGGCGTTTCAGCGGTTCCCGGACTTCCTGCCGTCGCTGGTTCACAAGGGTGGCCACTACGCTTTTCCCAGCGGCCACGTGCTCCGAGCGACGATCGCCTACGGCCTGGTGCTCTACCTGGCCGAGCGATGGGAGCTGTTTGGGCGGGATAGCTCCCGGCTGAGCCCTGTGCTGGTGCTGGTGATCTTCTTCGTCGGTTATGCCGTCGTCTACCTCGGATGGCACTGGCTCTCGGACGCCGTTGGCGGGTTGCTGCTCGGCCTGACCCTCCTGTTTGCCCTGATCGCCTATCTCGAGCGCAAACGCACGGTCAACCCCGGTCATCTGCTCGACTAGACCCCTTTAAACTTCCGCCGCCGCGAACTTACAATTGAGGGATGCCCAACTTCGCGTTTACGGCTGGCTTTTCGCCCGCGGGCGGCCAACCGGAGGCGATCAAGAAGCTTGCCGAAGGGGTCGATAAGGGCCAAAAGCACCAGGTCCTGATGGGGGTGACCGGCTCCGGCAAGACGATGGTCGTCGCCCAGATGATCCAGGAGATCCAGCGGCCGACGCTTGTCATGTCGCCGAACAAAACGCTGGCCGCTCAGCTCTGCAGCGAGTTCCGCTCGTTCTTTCCCAGCAACGCCGTCGAGTACTTCGTCAGCTACTACGACTATTACCAGCCGGAAGCCTACATTCCGCGGAGCGATACCTACATCGAGAAAGATTCGTCTCGCAACGATGAGATCGACCGGCTCCGGCAGTCCGCCACCCGGGCGCTGCTGACCCGCCGCGACGTCATCGTCGTCGCCAGCGTGTCCTGCATCTACGGCGTCGGTTCACCGGAGGACTACCTGGGGGAGTCCGTCGAGATCCATGCCGGCGAGAGTTTCCGCCGTGATATTTTCCTGCGCAAGCTGACCAATCTGCAGTACCAGCGCAACGACGTCGACTTCGGCCGTTCGCGCTTTCGAGTGCGCGGCGATACCGTCGACGTGCAGCCGTCGTATGACCAGATCGCGACTCGGATCCAGTTCAACGGCGACGACGTCGAGCGGATCGTCCAGATCGACCCGCTGACCGGCGAGGTCATCGGCGACGTCGAGTCCTTTCAGGTTTTCCCCGCCACTCACTATGTGACGCCTCGGCAGAAGCTGCTCCGAGCGCTCGACGGCATCAGCGAGGAGCTGGAGGAGCGCGTCGCCTGGTTCGAGAGTCAGGGAAAGCTGCTAGAAGCGCAGCGCCTACGTCAGCGGACGATGTTCGACATGGAGATGATGCGGGAGACCGGCAGCTGCGCCGGCATCGAGAACTACTCCCGGCACCTCACCGGCCGCCGGCCCGGCCAGGAGCCGTATACGTTGATGGACTTCCTGCCTGAAGACACCCTGATTGTGGTCGACGAGTCGCACGTCGCCGTTCCCCAGATCGGCGGGATGTACGGCGGCGACCGGTCGCGGAAGATCCCCCTGGTCGATTACGGCTTCCGGCTGCCCTCGGCGCTCGATAACCGGCCGCTGACGTTTGCGGAATGGGAGCGCAAGGTACAACAAGTGGTCTACGTCTCCGCGACTCCAGGACCGTACGAGGAACAGCGCTCCCAGCAGACGATCGAGGTCATCATCCGGCCGACCGGCCTGGTCGACCCGACGGTCGAGGTTCGCCCGACCAAGGGCCAGATCGACGACCTGATCGGTGAGATCCATAGGCGAGTCGATAAGAAGCAGCGAACGCTGATCACCGTGCTGACCAAAAAGATGGCGGAAGACATGACCGACTACCTGCGTGAGATGGGCATCAAGGTGAACTACCTGCACTCGGACGTCGATACGCTGGACCGCGTCGAGATTCTGCGGGACCTCCGGCTCGGCGTCTTCGACGTGCTCGTCGGCATCAACCTCCTCCGAGAAGGACTCGACCTGCCTGAGGTCGCCCTCATCGCCATCCTCGACGCGGACAAGGAGAGCTACATGCGCGACGCGCGCTCGCTCATCCAGACGACCGGGCGGGCGGCCCGCAACGTGGAAGGGCACGTCATTATGTACGCGGATTCGGTCAGCGGCTCGATGCAGCGGGCGATCGACGAGACCGACCGCCGTCGCAATATCCAGATCGCCTACAACGAGGAGCACGGCATCACACCGGCCAGCATCGTGAAGGCCGTCTACAACCTCGAGAAACATCAGGAGAGAGCGATCGAAGAAACGATCGCCACGCTGGCGTCCGGCTTGCCGCCGGACGAGATCGAGCGCCTCATCAAAGATCTGGAACGCCAGATGAAGAAGGCGGCCCGCGACCTGCAGTTCGAGCGGGCTGCGGAGCTGCGCGACCGGCTGGTTGCCTTGCGTCGCGACGCCATGGCGTATCGAGACTCCTTGACGCCGGCGGCCGCCGCGGAGTCAGGGATGTGGCGCAAGCCGAAGACCAGCCGGATGAGGGCTCGCGTCGGTGGCTGAGAAGAAGGGAAAGGTGGGGCAGCACACCGAGATCGTGATCAAGGGCGCGCGTGAGCACAACCTCAAAGACATCGACCTGACCATTCCCCGGGATAAGCTCGTCGTCTTCACCGGGTTGTCGGGTTCGGGGAAGTCGTCGCTCGCTTTCGACACGATCTATGCGGAGGGGCAGCGCCGTTACGTCGAGTCGCTCTCGTCCTACGCCCGACAGTTCCTCGGTCAGATGGACAAGCCGGACGTCGACCAGATCGACGGATTGTCGCCGGCGATCTCGATCGACCAGAAGGGGACCAGCCACAACCCGCGATCGACCGTCGGAACCGTGACGGAGATCTACGACTATATGCGCCTGATGTGGGCACGCATCGGCCACCCACACTGCCCGATCAGCGGACACGAGATCACGCGGCAGACCACGGAGCAAATTGCCGACAAAGTCATGGAGCTCCCCCAGGGGAGCCGGGTCATGATCCTGGCGCCCGTGGTTCGCGATCGCAAGGGCGAGCACCATGACGTACTCTCGGAGGCCAAAAAGGCCGGGTTCGTCCGGGCACGCGTCGACGGCAATCTTTACGAGCTGACCGAGCGCGTCTCGCTGGACAAGAACAAGAAGCACAGCGTCGAGATCGTCGTCGACCGGCTGGTGATCGATCGCGAGGGCATCAGCCGGCTGCGCGAATCGGTCGAGACCGCGGCCAAGATGGCTGGCGGGCTGGTCCTGGTGGTGCGGGCGGACGCCAAGGGCGAAGAGCTGCTCTTCAGCCAGAATTTCGCCTGTCCCTACGACGGCTTCTCCATGGAGGAGTTGGCCCCGCGCAACTTCTCGTTCAACAACCCGCATGGCGCCTGCCCGGCGTGCACCGGGCTAGGCAGCAAGCTCGAAATCGATCCCGACCTCGTCATTCCCGACAAGAACCGGCCACTCGGCGATGGCGCGATCCGCACCTGGGGCCGCTCCTCGTATTTCTACAACGACCTTGTCGAGGCCGTTGCCCGCCGGTACAAGATCCCGATGGACAAGCCATTCGGCAAACTGACCGTCAAAGAGCGCCAAATCATTCTCTACGGCAACGACGGCGACCCCTTGCGCGTGAAGTACTTCAACAGCGAGGGACAGCGCCGGTGGTACGAAACGTCGTACGAGGGCATCATTCCCAATCTCGAGCGGCGCCATCGTGAAACCGAGTCCGAGTTCATCCGCGCGGAGATCGAGCGGCTGATGACGCCGCGGCCGTGCCCGGTCTGCAAAGGGAAGCGCCTCAAGCCGGAGTACCTCGCGGTGACGGTGGCGGATCGCTCGATCATCGACGTCTGCGACCTGTCGATCACGGCCGCGCAGGAGTGGTTTGCGAAGCTTCAGCTGCCGGAGCGGGAGCTGCTGATCGCCCGTGCCATCTTGAAAGAGATCCGCGAGCGGCTCCAGTTCCTGGTGGATGTTGGTCTCGATTACCTGAGCCTGGCCCGGGCGGCCGACTCGCTCTCGGGCGGCGAGGCGCAGCGAATCCGGCTGGCCACGCAGATCGGATCCAAGCTGATGGGCGTTCTCTACATCCTCGATGAACCGTCGATCGGGTTACATCAGCGCGACAACCGCAAGCTGATCAATACGCTGCTGGCGCTGCGCGACATCGGCAACACGGTGGTCGTCATCGAGCACGATGAGGAGACGATGCGGACGGCGGACTTCATCGTCGACATTGGACCCGGCGCGGGCGAGCACGGCGGGAGGATCGTCGCCACCGGGAGCTTCGACGACATCTTGAAATCGCCGGAGTCGATCACGGGGGCGTTCCTGCGCGGCGAGCGATCCATCCCGCTGCCGACGCGACGCCGCAAGGGCAATGGGCAGATGATCGTCGTTCGTGGCGCGACCGAGAACAACCTGAAGAACATCGACGTCTACTTTCCGTTGGGCAAGTTGATCTGCGTTTCCGGTGTCAGCGGATCGGGCAAGAGCACCCTCGTCAGCGACATCCTCTATCGCCGGATGGCGCAGCACTTCTACCGGGCGAAGGACCGGGCCGGCGCCGCCCGCGAGGTCTCCGGGTTGAACTTCATCGATAAAGTCATCAACGTCGACCAATCGCCGATCGGTCGCACGCCGCGGTCCAATCCGGCAACGTACACGGGCGTCTTTACCTACATCCGGGAGCTGTTCGCCGAGATGCCGGAAGCGCGGGTGCGCGGCTACAAGCCCGGCCGCTTCAGCTTCAACGTAAAGGGCGGCCGCTGTGAGAACTGCGAGGGCGATGGCATCATCAAGATCGAGATGCACTTCCTGCCGGATGTCTACGTCCCCTGCGAGGTCTGCAAGGGCAAGCGCTACAACAAGGAGGCCCTCGAGGTCACCTACCGGGGCAAGACCATCGCCGACGTGCTCGACATGAGCGTCGAAGAAGCCACCGAGTTCTTCGACCGCATCCCACGAATTCGGCGCAAGCTGCAGACCCTCTGTGAAGTCGGCCTTGGCTATATCCGGTTGGGCCAGCCGGCGACCCAGCTGTCCGGCGGCGAGGCGCAGCGCGTCAAGCTCACCGAAGAGCTCAGCCGGCGGGATACGGGGAAGACGTTCTACATCCTGGACGAGCCGACCACTGGCTTGCACTTCGCCGATATCGAGCGGCTGCTGAACGTCCTGCATCGCCTCGTCGATGCCGGCAATACCGTGGTCGTCATCGAGCACAATCTCGACGTCCTGAAAACCGCCGATCACCTCATCGACCTGGGGCCCGAGGGCGGCGACAAGGGCGGCCAGGTGGTGGCGGCGGGCACCCCGGAGGAGATCGTCCGAAATCCCCGTTCGTATACCGGCCAGTACCTCAGGCGGGTGCTCGACCCGGAACTCGCGATAGCCTAAGCACGTGGCCACGGCGACCAAGAAGGCGGCTCCACTGACGGAGCGGCCCGAGTATCTCCGCGAACGGCTGAAGGCGCTGCCCGACACCCCGGGTGTCTACCTGATGCGCGATGTCCAGGCGCGCGTCATCTATGTGGGCAAGGCGCTGAGCCTGCGCAACCGCGTGCCGAACTACTTCCAGGCCTCGAGCGTGCTGCCCGAGCACATCGCCGCCATGGTCGCGCGGGTCTACGAGTTCGAGGTGATCACCACCGCGACCGAGAAAGAAGCCCTGGTGCTGGAGCAGACGATGATCAAGCGGCATCGTCCTCGCTTCAATATCCGGCTGCGCGACGACAAGAACTACCTCTATATCAAGCTGCCGCTGAACGAGGACTTCCCGCGCATCACGTTGGTTCGCCGCCCGGCCAACGATGGCGCCCGCTACTGGGGACCGTACACGCACGCGATCGCGCTACGCACCACACTGAAAACCGTCCGGCGCGTCATCCCGTACCGCAGTTGCAAGGACTCCGAGTTCGCGCTCGGGCGCCCCTGCTTCTACTACCACCTGAATCTCTGCTCGGCGCCCTGTGCGGGGTTCATCAACCGCGAGGATTACCACGAGCAGCTCAACCAGGTGGCGAGCTTCCTCGACGGCCGCTCCGACCATGTGGCGAAGCGGCTCAAGCAGCAGATGCAGGAGGCGGCCGACAAGCTGGAGTACGAAGCCGCGGCCCGCTACCGGGACCGCCTGGACGCGATGGAACGAATGGCGGAGCGACAGAAAGTGCTGGCGATGGGCCGCTACGATCAGGACCTCTTCGGCCTGGCGCGAGCCGACGGCCAGGGATCGGTGCGTGTCTTCAGCGTGCGCGAGGGCAGGCTCTCCGGCTCGGAGAACTTCGACCTGGTCGGCCTCGGCAAGGACCAGTCGAATGCCGACATCCTCAACGCCTTCGTCAGCCAGTACTACGCGAACGCCACCCACATCCCGAAAGAAGTCTTCGTTCCCGAGACCCTGCCCGACCGAGAGCTGATCGAGCAATGGCTGACCGAGCGCCGTGGAAGCATCGTGACGGTACGGGTGCCGCAGCGAGGCAAGCAGCGCGAGCTGCTCGAGCAGGCCGCTGCCAATGCCGCCGAGACGATGCGCCAGATGCGGATCAAGCTCGATTACGACGCCGAGCGGACAGCCTCGCTGCTGAACGACCTCCAGGCGCGGCTCCAGCTGCCGGCGCTGCCGGTGCGCATCGAGTGCTACGACATCTCGAACATCCAGGGCAAGTACCCCGTCGGGTCGATGGTCGTCTTCGAAGAGGGCCGGCCCAAGCCGGCACACTACCGGCATTTCCGGATCAAGACGGTACAGGGAGCCAACGATTTCGCCATGCTGCAGGAGGTGCTGCGCCGCCGTTTCAGCCGGCACGCTCGCTCCGAGGAAGGCACCCCCGAGGAGCCCAGCTTCAGCCGGCTGCCCGACCTCGTGCTGGTCGATGGTGGTAAAGGCCAGCTGTCGGCTGCCCGGGAGGTCATGGAGTCACTCGGGCTGGCATCGGTCGCGACGTTCGGCCTGGCCAAAGAGCACGAGGAGCTGTACCAGCCTGGTGACAGCGAACCCATCCGGCTGGCGCTGGACTCGGAGGCGCTCTTCCTGGTTCAGCGCGTCCGGGACGAGGCGCACCGCTTCGCGATCACCTTCCACCGGGTGGTCCGGAAGAAAGACGCGTTCGCCTCGGTCCTGGACGGCATCAGCGGGCTGGGACCGGTCCGGCGGCGGGCGCTCGTCCGTCAGTTCGGCAGCATCGACAACATCCGCAGCGCCACGGTGGACCAATTGATGGCGGTCAAGGGGATCACCCGGCCGGTCGCCGTCGCCATCAAGGAAATGCTCTGAGATAATCGGGAGCGTGGATCGCCCGGTACGCCGGTGCTCGTTTTGCGGCAAGCAGCAGGGAGACGTCCGCCTCGTCGCCGGCCCGTCCGACGTCTACATCTGCCACCTGTGCGTGGCGCTCTGTACCGAGATCCTCGCCCAGGACGCGTCCCCGGACCGGCCCGCGGCGCCGGACCAGCCCGGCCAGCCCTCGGGAACGGTCCCCTTGGTTCGGACCGAGGTCATCTCCTCCTAGCGACCCGCGCCCCCCACCATGCCCTCCCCCAGAGGCGGAGGGAAATTCCGTGAGGCGCCAGCCCCGGCGGGACCCACCGTTATAGGGGCGTGCCGGACTCGCCGAACCTGTCCAGCGCGCTCGGCGACGCCGTTACCGAGGGGCGGCAGTTCCTGGCGCGCGTCGAATCGATGGCCGAGGCACTCGCCTCCGAGCTCGCCCGCCATGAGGAGGCCGCCCGGGAGTGGTCCACCGAGCGGCAGGCGATCAAGGACGAAGAGGACCGGCTGCGCGCGACACTCCGGACCGTCAACGAAACGATCGCCACCGAGCGCAAGCGTCTGGCGCAGCTCGAGCGGGAAGTCGACGGGGCGCGGCAAGAGCGCGATGCGGCGACGGCCGATCGCGACGCGGCGGCGGCCGACCGCGACCGGGCCCGAGAGGCGGTCGAGGCCGCCGAGCGGGCGGCGAGCGGATTTCAAACCCAACTCGGAGTGGTCACCCGCGATCGGGATACGCTGCAGGCGGACCAGATCCAGTGGGGTCTCGATCGCGAGCGACTCCTTGCCGAGGCAAACCAGCTCAAGGAACAGACCGGGGGACTGGAGCGGGACCTGAACAGCGAGCGGGAACAGCACCAGGCGCTACAGGGTCGCCACGCGGAGCTCACCGAGCAAGCCAACAAGCTGGCATCGGACTGGGTGTCGCGCCGGCAGGCCCTCACGACCGAGATCCAGGCTCAGAACGAAGAGATGCAGCAGGTGCGGAAAGCCCTGGAAGAGGCCAGGGCGCAGGAGCGGCACGGCGTCGCCGGCGCGGTGACCCTCTCGCCCGCCAGCCTGAGCCCGGAGCAGAGCCACCTGATCAACTCCCGGCTCAACTCACTCATCGGGTTTTCCAGCGTGTTGTTAGATGAGCGCACGCACCCGCTGACGGCCGAGGAGCACCGCGAGTACCTGAAGTACCTGCACGACAGCGCGGTCACGCTCGGCGAGGCGGTGCGGTCGCTGACCGGCAGCCACGGCGCGAGTGCGGACGCCGAACCCATCGTCGACCGAGAGGGGCGACCGCCGGACATCCTGGTGGCCGACAACGACATGGTCTCGCGTCAGCGGATCGAGCCCTTCCTCAAACGGGCGGGCTACGAAGTCGTGTATGTCGACAACGGCCCCCGCGCCTTGGAGAAGGCCTCCCACCTGCAGCCACTGGCCATGCTGATCGACGCCCACCTACCGCTCAGCGGCGGTCCGGCGCTGATCAAGGAGCTGCGCAAGGATCCGCGCACCCGTGACATGCCACTGGTGGTGATGGCGTCCGCCGACGGCCCACCGGTCAGCGTTGCGGACGTTGAGATCCTCACCAAGCCGATCGACCGGCAGCAGCTCGTCCAGCTGATGGTCCGCTTCGACCTGATGGCGGATACCAAGCGCGCGAAGAAAATGCCGGCGAACGTCCTGGTCATCGATGACGACCTGCAGGCGATCAGCCTGGTCAAGGCCGTTCTCAAGCCCTTCAACGTCCGTGTGAGTGCCGTCGACAACGCCCGAACCGGCATCGAGCAGGCGCTGCGCAACAAACCGGATCTCGTGATTCTCGATCTCGTCATGCCGGGGGTCGACGGCTTCGAAGTCATCGCCGCGCTGCGCCGCGACAAAGATATCGGCCGGATTCCGATCCTCGTCCACACCGCGAAGGTGCTGACCGCCGAGGATCGTCAGCGCTTGGACGGGAAAGTCGAGTCGATCGTCGAAAAGGCGGAATTCCAGCCGGAGCGATTCCTCGAACTGCTGCTGAAACGCGGCGAACGCCGAAAGCGCGCCGCTTAGCCCGCGACTTCTCCCGCCGTCGACGGCGCTTCTGCCGGCTGGATCTCTGGTGGGCGCGCGAGGCGTTCCTTGCGAAGCAGGTAGGCGATCACCGGCAGGCTCAAGGCGATGACGACCAATGACGTCACCTGGGCCTGCTTCAGGCCGCCCAGGATCACGATGTTGTCGCGGACAAAGAAAATGAAGAACTGGCTGACCGAGTAGAGCACGATATAGATCATCGCCAGCATCCCCTCCGGGTGAATCCGCGTGCGCAGGTTCCAGAGCAGCAGGAAGAGCGCCAGGCTGATCAGGAGCTCGTAGAGGCTCGCCGGCTGGACCGGGACGTTGAGTGGCCCAAACGTGTTGGGGTTCGTGTACTCAAACCCCCAGCCGTTGGTCTTGTAGCCGACGATGTCGCCGTTGATGATGTTGCCGATGCGGCCGATCGCCTGGCCGATCGTCATGCCGAGTGCGCCGACGTCGAGCAGGCTCCAGAAGGGGATGTGCCAGCGCCAGGAAGAGATGGCGACGGCGACCGCGCCGCCGAACATCGCGCCGAAGAACGCCATGCCGCCCTGCCAGACCGCGATGATCTCCGCCGGGTGGTGCAGGTAGAAGGACGGGTTGTTCTGGACGACGTAATAGAGGCGTCCACCGGCGATGCCGAGCACGGCCGCCAGTAAGGCGACGTTCATCAGCTGGTCCTTGTCGATGCCCCGGCGCGCTGAGTCGCGAAGCGCGACCTGGATCCCGACGTAGAGGCCGATCGCGATCATGATCCCGTACCAATGGATCTTGAGCCCCCCGATCGTGAGGAGGACGGGGTCGATCCCAATCTTGATTAGCACCGACCCAGTTTAATGTGTGGCAGTGACCGTCAAGGCATCCTTCACCGATGAGGTCAAGGCGGAGCTCGCCAACGTCCAACCGGCAAAACCCTGCTGCCAGGAAGCGGAGCTGACGGCGATGGTCGAGGCGCTGGGTGGAGCCGGCGACGGGGCGCCGCTGACGCTCCGTATCCCGCGCAATGCGGTGGCGCGGAAGGTGGTCCACCTGGCCAAGGTCGCCGGCGGCCGGGTGGAAACCGTTCGCAAGGGCGCCACGGAAAAACGGCCCAGCTACCGGCTGCGGCTCACGTTGCCCACGGGCCGCGGCTCGACGGAGGGCTGCTGTGCCCGGGCGATCCTCCGAGGGACCTTCCTGGCGCGCGGCGTGCTGGGCAATCCGGCCGACGCGTACCACCTGGAGATGACCGTGCCCGTGGGCGCCGCCACACTGGTAACGGCCGGGGCGGCGCGGGCCGGCATTGGTCTGAAGCGCACCACGCGCCGCAGCCGGACGGTCTACTACCTGAAAGGCGCCGAGCCGATCTCGCGGCTGCTCGGGTTGATGGGGGCGAACCGCGCGGTGATGCGGTTCGAGAACGACCGCATCCTGCGTGACATGCGCAGCCAGGCCAACCGCCGCGCCAACAGCGAGACCGCCAACATGGATAAGCGCCTGCGCGCGGCGCTGCAGCAGCGCGAGGCGATCCGCCGGCTCAAGGCGCGCGACAACCGGCTGCAATCGTTACCACCGGCGCTGCGCGAGGTGGCCGAGCTCCGCCTGGCGCATCCGCGCGCCGGTCTGCGCGAGCTCGCCGAGCTCGCCCAGGTCAGCAAGTCGGCGGTCGCCAACCGCCTGCGCCGGTTGGTAGGGCAAGCGAATCGAAATGGTCTAATAGATTGAGTGCGGGAAGTCCCGCAACCCAATTGCGAGGAGAGGCATCATGCCGGTGAAGGTTGGCATCAATGGCTTTGGCCGCATCGGGCGCAACGTCTACCGCGCTGCCCTCGGCCGCGGTGACGTCGAGATCGTCGCCGTCAACGACATCACGGATCCTCCTACCCTGGCGCACCTCCTCAAGTACGACTCGATCCTGGGCAACTTCGACGGTGACGTCGCCGCCGACGGCGATCATCTGAAGGTGGATGGGGCGCGGGTCAAGGTCTTTGCCGAGAAGGATCCCGGCAACCTGCCCTGGAAAGACCTGGGGATCGACATCGTCATCGAGTCAACCGGGCTCTTCACCGATGCCACCAAGGCGCGCGTCCACATCGACAAGGGCGGCGCCAGGAAAGTCATCATTTCCGCGCCCGCCAAGAACGAGGACATTACTGTCGTGCTCGGGGTCAACGGCGACCGATACGACCCGCGCCAACACCACGTCGTCAGCAATGCCTCGTGTACGACGAACTGCCTGGCGCCGGTGGCGAAGGTGCTCCACGACAGCTTCGGTATCGAAGTTGGGCTGATGACGACGGTGCACTCGTATACGAGCGATCAGCGGCTGCTCGACGCGCCGCACAAGGACCTTCGTCGAGCTCGTGCTGCGGCCCTCTCCGTGATTCCAACCAGCACAGGCGCCGCCACGGCGATGGCGCTCGTCATGCCCGAGCTGAAAGGCAAGTTCCACGGCATCAGCCTGCGGGTTCCCACCCCGAACGTCTCGCTCGTCGATCTCGCGGTCATGACCCGCGACCCCGTCTCCGCCGACACCATCAACGAGGCGCTCCGCGAGGCGGCCGCCAGCGATCTGAAGGGCATCCTCGCCGTCACCGAGGAGGAGCTGGTCTCCAGCGACTTCAAGGGCAACCCCTACTCATCCATCGTGGACGCGCCGCTGACTATGGTGATCGGTGACCGTCACGGCAAAGTCTTTTCCTGGTACGACAACGAGTGGGGATACTCCTGCCGGGTGGTCGACCTCACCGTGTTCATGGGTGACCGGCTGAACTGACTACCGACGTCACGCTGGGCGGCGCGCTGCAAAAAGCCACGATCGGCGACGTCGACGTCGCCGGCAAGCGCGTGCTGGTTCGCGTCGACTTCAACGTCCCCATCCAGGATGGCCGGATCGTGGACGATACCCGGATCCGGGAGGCGATCCCGACCATCCAGAGCCTGGTCGAACGCAATGCACGCGTCATATTGATCACGCACCTCGGGCGCCCGGACGGCCAGGCCGATGAGGCCTATCGGACCACGCCGCTGGCGCAGCGGCTCGGCGAGCTGATCGGCCGCCCCGTTCGTCATCTGGATGACTCCGTGGGTCCGTCGGTCGAGGCCACCGTTAAGGCGATGCGGGACGGCGAGATCGTAATGTTGGAGAACGTCCGCTTCCATGCGGGAGAGACGAAAAACGACCCGGACTTCGCCAGGCAGCTGGCCGCCCTTGGCGAGCTCTACGTCAACGACGCCTTCGGCACGGCGCATCGGGCGCACGCCTCGACCGTCGGAATCGCGCAGTACCTGCCGGCGGTGGCCGGACTCCTGATGGAGCGCGAGATCACGACGTTGGGTCGGATCATGACCGACCCGCCGCATCCGCTGGTTGCGATCATCGGCGGCTCGAAGATTTCGACGAAGATCGGTGTCCTGCGCAGCTTGTTGCGGCGCGTCGACCGCCTCTGCATCGGCGGTGCCATGGCCTGCACATTCTTGAAAGCCAAAGGCCTGGAAATGGGCCGCTCGCTGGTCGAGGATGACCAGCTGGACGTGGCGCGCTCGCTGCTGGCGTCGGGTGCGACGCTCGTGCTGCCGCTCGACGCCGTCGTTGCCCCCGAGGCCAAGCCCGGCGTTCCCGTGCAGACGGTCGCGGTCGACGCCGTCCCCGCGGACCTGAAGGTTCTCGACGTCGGACCCATGACCGTCGAGCGCTTCTTGCAGACCTGCGACGGAGCGGCGGCCGTCGTCTGGAACGGTCCGCTCGGCGTCTACGAAGTCCCGCCCTTCGATCACGGGACGGATGCGTTGGCGCAGGGACTGGCCGGCAGCGACGCGCAGACCATCATCGGCGGTGGCGACCTGGTGGCCGCCCTGCAGAAACAGCACCTGGCGGAGCGGATGTCCTTCGTCTCGACCGGCGGCGGCGCCACCCTCGAGTTCCTCGAAGGCAAAATCCTGCCCGGAATCGCGGTGCTGCGCGACAAAGATCATGCGTAGGCCACTGATCGCGGGAAACTGGAAGATGCATTTCACGGTCCCGGAAGGGCTGGAGTACGCCCTGCGCCTGCGCCATGCGCTCGAGCCGTTCGCGAACCGCGAGGACGTCGTGGTCCTGCCGCCGTCGCTGATGCTCTGGGAGATCGCGAACGTGCTCCGCGGCTGCCCGATCGAGGTGGGCGCGCAGAATGCCTCCTGGGAGGACCAGGGACCATTCACCGGCGAGATTTCGCCGAAGATGCTGGCCGGCTGGTGCCACTACCTGCTGATCGGACACTCGGAGCGGCGCCAGCTCTTCAACGAGACGGACGAACAGCTCAACCGCAAGCTCCAGGCGGCGTTCCGCAACAACCTGAACGTCATCCTGGCCGTGGGGGAGACGCTCGAGGAGCACGATCTCGGGCGGACCGAGGAGGTCATCACCCGCCAACTCAATGCCGCGCTCTACGGCATCGACGTGCAGCGTGCCGGCGATCTGACGATTGCCTACGAGCCGGTGTGGGCGATCGGGACCGGGCGCGCCGCCACCCCCGAATACGCC
>DATNNA010000051.1:0-4296 GCA_035602075.1 Binatus sp. (SeqCode)
CAAATCTCTAGTGGAACCGGTGTGAGCGCGCCTATAATGAGGGGTCTGTTGAATGGCTTTAGCTACGTATTTGGGTCCAGAGATGGCAGTTTCAGGAAGACGGAGATCCGACGAGGACCGGGTCGTTCGGTATTTGAATACCGAGGGCGACTTCGAGGTCGAGGTGTCGCACACGCTGAACAAGTGGTGCGTCACCGTCTTTCAGCTGCCCTCCAAACAGGTCGTGGCCCAGGACTTTTTCCCCGAGCGCTGGAAGGCGCTGGCGCGGGCGCAGGACTTCGTGCGCATCCTTAACACGCGCAACAAACCCCAACCGGAGCCGGACGAAGAGCCCTGATCCGTAACTCGTCGCGGGCCTTCTGGCTCCATGAATGGGGTGCGCTTGCCTTCGTGGTGACGGTCATCGTCGGTTTGTTCGTCGTGCCGGCGGCCCTGCTGCTGGAGGGCGGCAACAAGGCGGCCTCGCCCGCCAACCTGACGCTGCTCGCCCCGACGCCCGCTCCCAGCTTCTGCGTCGCCGCAGCGACGCCGACGCCATCCGGCTCCGCGAGTCCCAAGACCAGCCCGACGCCGACCCCAACCCCGACCCCGACGCCGTCTCCGACTCCGTCGGCGTCGGCCAGCCCATCGGGGACCGCGATCGCCAGCGCTTCTGCGACGCCATGCCCATCGCCGTCTGCGACGCCGACGCCGTCAGCGTCGCCGACGCCCAGTGGCAGCGTGAAACCCTCGACCTCGCCCTAAGTCAGGCGCCCACCCGCCGCGATCCCGCTCCCGGCGGGCAGGATCGCCGATCCGGGCCCGTCGTATCGGCATCGTCGCAGCGAATCACCGTCCTGACCGGTCGCGTCTGATCCGGGCCACACGACGAGTCCTGGCGGTCCAGGTGGTAGCCGCGGTGGTCGCGATCATGCTCGGGGTGCCAGACCTCATCGATCGGTTGACGGGGCCAAGCAGTTGCACGTTCTGCTTCGACTTGCGCGGTGTGGACTTCATCCTCCTACTTATCCTCTTCGGGCCGGTCGTGCTGGCGCTCACGGCGGCGGCGTCGCTGCTGCGTCCGGGCAGGATGTGGCCGTCCTGGCTGGCCCTGGCTGTAAACCTGGTGGTGGTCGGATCCAGCCCCTTGATTGTCTTGCCGTTGATCACCGGCTGGGAGGCCACCTGTTCGGATATGTGTGACTCCTTCGGTCCCAGTCATGTGCCGCTCCTGGTGCAGCACATCCAGGGGGTGTTGCTGGTTGTACCTCCGCTGGCGAGTCTCGTGCTCGTCGTCCTGCTCCTCGGCTTGCCTTTGATCAGGCCGAGCCGGCCGAGGTCGACAGCGCCCGGGACCTAAGAGCTACCCGTCGCGATCCGTACCATCGAGCACAATCGAACCGTTGCGCGGCACGATATGCGCGCGGCGCAATTCGAGCTCGGCCATGACGCGGCTGTTGTCGAGCACCGCCAGCACGATGTTGTCGCGAAGAGCGAGCTCGCCGATGCGCACGCAATCCTTGAGGAAGGGGAAGACCAGCGGCCGGACCAGGTTGACGATATAACGGAACTCCGAATCGGCATCATCCGGCGCATCCGTCAGGCTCTCGTCGCGGAAGGCGAGGATGAACAGCTCGTCGTTGAGGGGAATGAGGTCGGTCCAGCTGTAGGCCTCGCCCGGTGCGTCAGGGATCAGGCTCCGCTTTTGCCGGAAGAGCTCCAGCCGTGACTGCAGGCGGCGCATGGGGCCTGGAGGGCCTTCGATGAAGAAGGGGACGTCCTTGAGTGGGGCCTGCGCCGGCTGGGCGGGGTAGCGAGTGGAGAAGCCGACGTCGGCCCGGCCGAGGAAGGGATTCGGCACTTTGATCACGAGCTCCTGAAGCATTCGCTCGAGTCTCCTTCTTCTCTTGATTATACCGGCGTTATCAACTTCAACGGAAATTCGCGACGGCTCTTGCTGCTTTTTGCTGGCAATGCGCCAGCACGCCCTCCGCGTCCCGGGTATTCAAGACCCGATCGGGCGTCAGGCCGGCCCGGCGCCCGATGGCGCAGCCATAGCGGACGTAGTCGAACTCGGCGGGGTAATGGGCGTCGTTGTCTATCGCCAGCAGGGCGCCGGCCTCCCGTGCTTTGCGGGCCCAGGTGTCGTTGAGATCGATGCGCCACGGACTGCTGTTGATTTCCAGCGCCGTCCCGGTCTTGACCGCCTCCGCGATCACCGCCTCCATATCGAGGCTGGTCTCCCCGCGGCGGTCGAGCCGTCGCGAGGTTGGATGGGCGTAGACGTCCACGTGCGGCGATCGTAGCGCGATCAGGACTCGCTGTGTGATGACATCTTTGGGTTGGTCCAGCGCCGTATGGACCGAAGCGACCACCAGGTCGAGGGAGGCCAGCGTGTCGTCGGGAAGGTCGAGGCTGCCGTCCGGCAGGATGTCGACCTCGGCGCCGTTCAAGACGCGCGCCAGGCCGGGCAGGGCGTTGACGGTCGCGATCTCGGCGGCGCGCGCTCGAAAGCGCTCGGGCGTCAGTCCCTGGGCGATCTGCAGCGACTGCGTGTGGTCGGTCAACACGATGTAGTCATAGCCGCGTTCCTTCGCCGCCCGGGCCATCTCGGCGATCTCATTGCGCCCATCACTCCAGTTGCTGTGCGTGTGCAGATCGCCGCGCAGGTCTTTCTGCTGCACCAACGCCGGCAACGGGCCCTGCGCCGCCAGCTCGATCTCGCCCCATCCCTCCCGAAGCTCGGGCGGGATCCATGCGCAGCCGACTGCCGCGTACACCTCCTCCTCGGTGGCGCCGGCGATGACCTTGCCCATCCGCTCGGCGCGGGCGCGCAGCTGCTGATTGTGAGCCTGCGACCCTGTGAAGGTCACCCAGGCGGCGCCGAAGCTGTCTGGCTTGACCGCGCGCAGGTCGACCCGCATCCCGGAGCGCACCCGGATGCTGGTTGTGATGCCATCGCGAGCGATTACTTCGTCGACCTGCGGCAGGCGAGCAAACTCGCCGGCCATCGCCTCGGGATCGCCGCTCGCCACCAGCAGGTCGAGGTCGCCGACCGTTTCGCTGGCCCGCCGTGCGCTGCCCGCCATCTCGGCCCGTTTCACGCCGGGAAGGGCGCGTAGCGTCGTCAGCAGGGAGTCAGCCAGGATCCAGGCCTCCGGGAAGTAGATGCGGCCCTCTGTTCGCTTGAGCATGGCGATGCCCTTGAGAATGTTCTCCTCCGTCTTGGCTTTGATACCGCGCACCCCGAGCAGCCGGTGGGTGCGGGCCGCCTCCTCCAGGGCGTCGAGGCTGAGAATGCCCAGCGAGTCGTAGATGTCCTTGGCGGTCCGAGGCCCCAGGCCGGGAACGCGGGTCAGCTCCAGCAGAGCCGGTGGCACCTCCGCCTCGAGGCGGGTCAGGAACTCCAACTGTCCGGTCGTGACGTATTCGACGATCTTTTTCTCGATCGCCTCACCGATGCCGGGGACGTCCTTCAGCCGGCCCTCTTTGATCAGGTCCTCGATCTCGGTGGTCAGGTTGTCCAGCTGGCGGACCGCTTCCCGGTAGGCGCGGATCTTGAAGAAGTTCTCCCCGCGGATCTCGAGCAAATCCGCGACCCGGTTCAGCATGGCCGCGACGTCGGCATTCCGCACGTCAGTAACCTAGCAGGCGATGTTGCTCGACGGCGTCCGGGTTCTCGATCTCTCGCGGCTGCTGCCCGGCGGCTACTGCACGCAACTGCTGCAGGCCCAGGGCGCGCGGGTGACGAAAATCGAGCCACCCGCGGGCGACCCCATCCGCGCACTTCCGGGAGGCAGTGCCTACTTCGATGCGCTGCACCGCGGCAAGCAGGTGCTCACGCTCGACCTGCGGACCGAGGCCGGTCGCGACGCGCTCCGGCGCCGTGTCGTCGACGCCGATGTGCTCGTCGAGGGTTTCCGTCCCGGCGTGATGGAACGGATGGAACTCGGGTACGCGGCACTGACGGCGATCAATCCTGCGCTGGTCTACTGCGCGATCACGGGCTACGGGTCGGGCGGACCGCTGGCCCGCCGCGCGGGCCATGACCTCAACTACCTGGCGCGCAGCGGGGCACTATCCCTGATGCCGCTGCGCGACGGCGTTCCCGCTATCCCGGGGCTTCAGGTGGCCGATCTGGCCGGCGGACTGGAGGCCGCCTTTTTGATCAGCGCTGCGCTTGTGACCCGTGCGCAAACTGGACGCGGCAGTCGGATGGAGGTGTCGATGACCGATCTGATGCGGAGCTGGACCGCCTTACCGCGGGCGGCTCGCCAAGCAGGCCTACCCGGCCTCCCCCTCACCGGCGAACTGCCC
>DATNNA010000052.1:0-2015 GCA_035602075.1 Binatus sp. (SeqCode)
TCCCGTCCGCACCTGGGACGACTTCGAGCACCTACCCCTCACCACGAAAGACGAGATCACGGCCGACCAGCAGGCGAATCCGCCGTTTGGCACAAACCTCACCTTCCCCATCGATCGCTACAGCCGGCTGCACCAGACGTCAGGCACGAGCGGCACGACGCCCCTGCGCTGGCTCGACACCCCCGAGTCCTGGGACTGGTGGGTCCGGATCTGGGCCGACCACATCTACCGGTCGGCTGGCCTGCTGCCGCACGACCGCGTCTTCTTCGCCTTTTCCTTCGGCCCGTTCATCGGTTTCTGGTCCGCGTTCTCCGGCGCCGAGCGCCTGGGCGCGCTCGTCATTCCCGGTGGCGCAATGACGACTGAGCAGCGATTGCGGACCATGCTCGAGTTGGGCGCAACCGTCCTTTGCTCGACGCCGACCTATGCGATCCGCATGGCTAAGGCGGCGCAAGCGGCGGGCATCGACCTCGTCGGCAGCGACATCCGGATCACCGTCCATGCCGGCGAGCCGGGCGCGAGCGTACCGGCCACCCGCGACCTGATCGAGCGGTCGTTCGGCGCGCGCTGCTTCGACCACACGGGGATGACCGAGCTTGGTCCGACCGGTGCTTCGTGCACCGCTCGCGACGGTGTCCACTTGATCGAGTCGGAGTTCATCTTCGAAGTCCGCGACGACGCCGGCGCGGTCCATTCGCTACCGGAGACCGGGTCGATAACCGGCGAGCTGGTGGCGACGAATCTCGGCCGCTGGGGATCGCCGCTGATCCGCTATCGGACCGGTGACCGGGTCGAGGTGACACGGGCCGCGTGCGAATGCGGCAGTCCCTTCGCAAAGATGATCGGTGGGATCCGCGGTCGCGTCGACGACATGTTCACGGTACGCGGCGTCAACCTCTACCCGTCTCAAGTTGAGGACCTGGTCCGGCGGCACGCGGTGATTGGAGAGTTCTGCATCGAGGTTCGGTCCGTCCGCGGCATGGAAGAGGTCACGATCCTGTGCGAATGCCACGGCGACGATGGCGAGACCGCCGTCTCATCGCTCGCGAACGACTTGCGCCTGGCACTCGGCGCTCGGATCGAGTGCCGGCAAGTGGCGGCGGGATCGTTGCCTCGTTCAGACCTCAAGTCCCGCCGCCTCCGTCGCATCTAAAGGTCGGTCGACTACATATTCGGGCAGTTCATGTTGCCCGAGCCACTGCCAGGGCTCGGCGTGGTTGGCGCCGGAGTTGACGGTGAGGCGCCGGTCGACGGCGATGCATTGGTCGAAGGGCCGACATCCGGGGACGCGCTTGGCGACGGTGACACCGCGGCATGCGCCACGATCGTGCCGAACCCGCCGGCCAGGCCAATGCCCGCCGCCACCGCCATCTTCGCCATCGAACCCCGAAACCATCCAAGGTTGTTCATCGCTTGATCACCTCCCTGGTGGCCATGCGATGGCCGATCGCCACCGGGTCGAGCATGGGGACCGTCGCCTTTCAGATCCATGACGAATTCGTGAGGACATCCTTATATAAGAGGCGCGCTCATTTACTCCCTCCCCCTTGCGAGGGAGGGTCGGGGTGGGCGGTTGTCATCGAACTGAAAGGTCGGGCCCTCGAACATGGCGGCACGGTGCGTGCTGCACTCCCTTCCCGAACCGATCTCACACAATCGGACCGGCCGGACCACACCGCTGGTAACGCCTATCGCAATTTCCCCTGGCTGTTGGCGGGAAGCGCCATCCTCGGCCTCGGACTCGCGATCGTGTGGTCGCCCAGCTTCGTCGATCAGACCATCGGTGAGAACGGCGCCACGAGGATCCTCGGCTACGACGTCACGGCAACACCCATCGGCGGCGTGCTGATGGCAATCGGTTTCGCCTTCGTGTCCGGCCTGACCGGCACCTTCACCGCCTGCAACGTGGCGGGCCTGTCGGCGATCGGGCCGCTCTCCTCTGGGCGTCAGCCATCGCTCGCGTCCGCGTTGCGATCAGTCGGCTGGCTGGCGCTTGGCACCAGCCTGGTCGCCGG
>DATNNA010000053.1:0-5469 GCA_035602075.1 Binatus sp. (SeqCode)
TTCCTGGTGGGCCCGAGCGCATTGACCGACTCGTTCAAAACGATCCGCGTCAATGGTGACTTCGTCTTCGACGCGCTCAGCAACGACGGCAAGAGCCTCTACCTGATTCAGAAGATGATCGATCCCAATCACTATCGGGTCCGGCTCTATGACGTGAGCGCCGGGTTGCTCGCGCCCCAGCCCGTCGCTGACAAGCGCGACGCCAGCGAACCGATGAACGGCATCCGCGGCGACAGCGCCGCTGACCCCACCGGGAACTACGTCTACACGGTCTACATCCGCCAGGCCGGGCCATTCATCCACGCGCTCCCGCTGGGTGAGCCGATCGCCTGGTGCGTCGACCTGCCATCGAAGGCTCCGAACGACATGGAGAAGCAGTTCCACTGGGCGCTCGCCCTCAGCCAGGACGGACGGTCCGTGTACGCCGCCAATGCCGCTCTCGGGACGATCGCGGTGATGACCACCGGCGAACCGCCCCTGATCGTGCGGACCGGGTCGGTCGCGCTCAGCCACACGGGCGACCTCCTGGCCGGCCTTGTCACGAACGCTGACGCCAAGGGACCGCAAATCGGTGGAGCCGCGCTGACGCCCGACGGCCGGACCCTCTTCACCTTCGGCGAAACCGGCGTGCTGGCCGTCGATACCGCCAGCCTCAAGGTTCGCGCGCACTACCTCGACCCATGGCGGCCCGACACCATGCGGATGAGCTCCGATGGCAAGTGGCTCTACGTCGCCGAGAGCAGCGAAAACAAGGTGTGGCAGATCGATCCGGTGACCGGAGCCGTCGCCGAGCTCAAGGCCGCGACGAATCCCTGGGCACTGCTCTGGGCCCAGCCTAAATAACACCTTCCTTCCCCCTCGGGGGCCTTACCCTCCCCCTCCCAAGGGGGGAGGGCAGGGTGGGGGGTTGATGCCCTACGATACGACCCGACCGTGAAGAGGGGTCTTCGGGTTTCCGCAGTGCTGCTGCTTGCCCTGATGAGCGCCTGCGGTCAGCAGGCAGCGAAGACCGGCGCCAGTAAGTCCGCATCTCCCTCGGCGTCGGCCACCGCGACCGCCGCGACGACCCAGTCCGCCACGACGGCAGCTACGCCAGCACCTCAAGGACTCAGTTGCAAATTACCGGTCGTTACCGACAACGATGCCGGCTGGGTTACATTCCCGGGCGGCACGTACCAGTCCGACCCGAAGGCAAACGTCAGTCTCGCCCACGGCTCGTCGTTCCCATTGTCGAAGAGCTACGACAAGGCGGTTGAACGCTGGGTTCCGGTAACGCGCGATCAAATCTCCCCGGATGGCAAGCACTATGCCTACGCGGACCTGCCGCCGGTTGATAGCAGCCCGGTTCATGTTGTCGACTTGCCCTCCGGCACCAGTCACGCCTTCAATCCCGGGCCGCCCCCGACCGACAGCTCCTGGTTCGCGATGGACTATGAAACCGAGGGTGTGTACCTCGCGGCGCAGCCCAACGGTCCGTCTGGACCGATCGGCTTGTGGCTGCTCGATCCATCCAATGGCGCCGTCCGGCAGATCGACAGCACGCATCTGTGGCAGTACATCAGCGGCGGTGGCGCCTGGGGCACGGCGGATCCGTTAACCGGCCACGGTCCCGGCCCGGGCAGCCGGCTGATGCGCATGGACCTCAAGACGGGCGCAATCGGCTCCTGGTTCAAGCGCACGGATGTCGAGTTCACGGTCGCCGGCGCCGATGGTTCTGGACATCCCGTCCTTCAGGTCACGAAGGCTTCCGCCCCGCAACTCCTCCTGATCACCGGGGCCAATTCCGGAACCATTCTGATGCCGGCGCCCGGGTCCGCGGTCCCCTCTCTGAGCAACATCATTCATCCCGTCACGGATGCCCATGGCATTTGGTTTGGCGACACCAGCGGCAGCATCTCCCTCTATACGCCGGCGACCGGTATGAAGAAGATGGCCCAGGTCGGCTCCGGAGACGTCACCGCCGCCGGCGGCTGCCACTAACGCTTCGAAGGCGTCAGTCGACCTTTGCGATAGAGCACGAGAGCTCCGGCGACCAACAAGCCGCCTGCGATGGCAAGAAGAGCGAAGAGGCCCACGGTCACGAACGTCGTTTCATTGGCGCAGGGACCGTAGGCACACTTTCCCTGTCGCTCGACGATGAAAAGAACCGCCTGCAATGCCTTTAGAGTGCCGACCACGACGCCAGCCAAGCCCAGCAGGATGGAAGCTGCGAATCCCTTGTTGCGGGCTACCCAACGGACCGGCGGTGCCAAGCTTAGATGTCCCACACTTTACGCTGGCGGCTGCCACTAGCGAAAGTATTCGGACATCGCCACGGTGCAGGCGCAACCCGCGCCTCCAAGCCGCGGCAGGTTCCAGGAGTCCTCGATGGTCTTCAACAAGCTGTAATGGGTTTCAGCCACGCTGGATTGAAATCCTGTCCGTGCCATCGGCGAGATCACCAGGGTCGCGACTCGCCCACCGGCGGCATTCGTGCAGCATCCGGCGTTCGTGCTTCCTTCGTCCCAGGTGATGAAGAGCACGCCCCCGTTGCGGAACGCGGTCGAGTTGAGGATGGCTGGAACCTGGCGGCTGAGCCAGGTATCTCCGGTTGCGATTGAACAGTCGTGCATGTCGTTACACATGTTGGGAGTGATCCATACGTAATTCGGGACCGATCCGGCCCCCAGATCAGCGCCGAGCTGGCTGAATGGCACCACATGGGCGTTGCAGCGGGGAGCATTGGTCCGCACGTCGTTGTAATAGATCCATGGATTGTGCTTCTGCATGTAGGGATAGGCATCGCCGATGAAGCACGCCGATGGCATATCCTCCAGGTAGGCCTTCCAGCTCCGACCGCTCGCCTCGATCTGGTCCGCGAGGCTGGTAGCGCCGACCCAGCACGTCGTGCAGTCGCTGCTGATACCGAAGGTGCTGCCGGCGGTCAGCGTGAGATAGTTCGGCAGGCTCGGATGGCTGATGGCGTAGTACTGGGTCGCGAGCCCGTAGCTGGCCGCCAACCCATTGATGTACGGGGCAGCGCTGTTACCGATCAGGCTGTTCGACTCCTCGTTTTCCATCACGATCACGAACACATGGCTGAAGGTCGGGAGCGCAGGAGTCGGGGTCGGCGTTGGAGCCGGGGTGGGTGTCGGTGTTGGAGGCGGAGTTGGTGATGGTGTTGTCGCGGGCGTCGGTGTCGCCGTCGGTCGCGGCGTTGGCGTCGGCCTTGCCGTGGGTCGCGGCGTTGGCGTCGGTGTCGCATGCGCCGTGCTAGTTGGTCTTGCGGTTGGGGTCACGGCCCTTCCAGGCACTGATGGTGTTGAGGACTGAGACGGTACCTGGGCAACCGACGGCTGTGATATGGACCCTGCCGCACTCGGTGGCCCGAGGAGCAGCGAAGTGATCCACAGGAGCAACCCGCCGACGGCCGCCCAAACGACAAGGCGACGAAGCAACCACATGAGTGGCACTCCTCCCACCCCTTACTAAGCGGCATCGCGTTCTGCAAGGCAATGCGAAACGAGCTACCGGGCTGTAACGCTTAGCTCACAGAGTGAATGCACCCACCCATAGAGGGATCGCCGCCACGTGCCGGCTCAGGCATCGCCGTAACCTGACCGGCAGTCGGGGAGTTACGCTCCCGGAAGATGTCCCCGTGGAGAGTGCTTGGCTTGTTCAGTTTGTCATCGACGCTGTTGCTGATGACCGGCTGCGGACAGACGGCTAGCGGTCGGCCGCCCTCTCCCTCCGCGGGGTCTTCATCTCCGACACCTGCAGCCTCAGGGCACTATGCCACGGCGAAAGAAGCCGCGATCGCGGCGATGGTGGCCAAGACTGGCACCACGTACCGCGAGGATGGACTCTGTCCCAACGGTCAGGCGTGTTTGAGCAAGGCGCAGGTCTTCGGTAACGCCGACCCGAACTCAGGGTTGAATGCGGCGTATGTCCAAATGGGGTACGGAGGCTCCGGCGGCGGCGCCGCGTGCTTCGTCTATGTCTTCTACGATGCAGCCGGCTGGCATCTGTACCCGCCCACTATCTGTGGCCAGCAGGGCGGGCTCAACCCGATCCTCGGCTATGACGATCAGGTCCAGGTGACCGCCGGCAGCTGCGGAAACGTGCGCGAACAGCCCGCCCTCAGCGCAAAGGCTGTAGCCTGCATCAAGAACGGCACAACGGTGGCCATCGATACCATGCCACCTCGCTACATCGATGGTCACATCTGGTGGAGCGTCAACCACGGGCAGGGCTTCATGGCCCACGACGTCCTGATTAAGTAGCCCCCACCCTACCCTCCCCCGCAAGCGGGGGAGGGAAATAGACCGTTTCCCGGGGGAGGGAAATAGACCGTTTCCCTACTCGAGGTAGTCTTTCAGCTTCTTGCTGCGGCTCGGATGACGCAGCTTGCGCAGCGCCTTCGCCTCGATCTGACGGATTCGCTCCCGGGTGACACCGAATCGCTTCCCAACTTCTTCCAGCGTCCGCTGGTGCCCGTCGATCAAGCCGAAGCGCAGCTGAAGCACGCGCCGTTCGCGCGGTGTCAGGGTGTCGAGGATATCCTCCACCTCGGTCCGCAACATCGTCAGGGACGCCGCGTCCGAGGGCGAGGTCGCTTCCTTGTCCTCCACGAAATCGCCCAGATGCGAGTCTTCCTCCTCGCCAATCGGCGTCTCGAGCGAGACCGGGTCCTGCGAGACCTTCACGATCTCCCGCACTTTCTCGGCAGAGATCCCCATCTCGTCGCCGATCTCCTGGTCGGTGGGTTCGCGTCCCAGCTCCTGCAGCAGACGGCGGGAAACCCGGACCAGCTTGTTGATGGTCTCCACCATGTGCACCGGGATCCGGATGGTGCGCGCCTGGTCGGCAATGGCGCGAGTGATCGCCTGCCGGATCCACCACGTCGCGTAGGTCGAGAATTTATAACCTTTGTGGTAATCGAACTTCTCGACCGCCCGGATCAAGCCCATGTTGCCTTCCTGGATCAGGTCGAGGAACGACATGCCGCGCCCGATGTACTTCTTCGCGATCGAGACCACCAGCCGGAGGTTCGCCTCGGTCAGCTTGTGCTTGGCGTCGTCGTCACCGGCCTCGATCGCCTTGGCCAGCGTCACCTCCTGTTCCGCTTTCAGCAACGCCACCCGCCCGATCTCCTTCAGATACATCCGGACCGGGTCGTCGAGCGAAACCGAGTCCATCGCTTCGATCGTTGCAATCAGGTCATCGTCGATCTCGACGACTTCTTCGAAGTCCTTCTCCCCATCCGAGACGTCGATCCCCATATCCCGGAACACGTTGAAGATCCGAAACAGCTGGTCGGGATCGAGCTCGACGTCGGGGAAGCCGGCAAGGATGTCGTCGGGGCTGAGGAATCCCTGTTCCTTTCCCTTGACAATCAGGGCCTCGGCGGCCAGCACCATCGGGTCTTCGCTGCGCTTCGGCTTCCCGCCCCCAGGCGGCGGCGCTTTCTTGGGTGCGGGCGCGTCTTTG
>DATNNA010000054.1:0-2868 GCA_035602075.1 Binatus sp. (SeqCode)
GTCCGGCGCGGCCACCTGCATCCCCTGACGCTGATCCTGCGCGAGGTCAAGGCGATCTTCTCCCGGCTCGGTTACGAGGTCGCCCTCGGTCCCCAGGTCGAGGATGAGTTTCACAACTTCGAGGCGCTCAACATCCCCGCGGAACATCCCGCGCGGGACACGATGGACAGCTTCTACGTCGAGGCCGACGACATGCTGCTCCGCACCCACACCTCGCCGGTGCAGATCCGGTACATGCAGAGCCACAAGCCGCCGATCCGAATCATCGCTCCCGGCGCCGTCTACCGCCGCGACGCTACCGACCCTTCGCACGGCTCGCAGTTCTATCAAGTCGAGGGTCTCGTGGTGGACCATGACATCCGGCTCTCGGACTTGAAGGGCACCATCGAGTATTTCGCCCGCTCACTCTTCGGCCCCGAACGGCGCATTCGGATCGTGGGTGATCACTTCCCCTTCACGGAGCCGAGCATCGGGGCGGCGGTGTCGTGCGGAATCTGCGGCGGCGCCGGCTGTCGCAGCTGCAAGGGCGGCTGGCTGGAGATCCTGGGCGCCGGGATGGTGCATCCCCAAGTCCTGCGCAACGGCGGCATCGATCCGGAGCATTATTCCGGCTTCGCCTTTGGCGCCGGTTTGGACCGGCTGGCGATGCTCAAGTACAACGTGAGCGACCTGCGTCTTTTCTTGGAAAACGACGTGCGCTTCCTGAGGCAGTTCTAACGGTATGCTGATCTCGCTCAACTGGCTCAAGGAGTACGTCGACATCAAGGTCGATGTCCCCACCCTGGCCGAGCGGCTGACGCTGGCCGGCAGCGAGGTCGACCGGATCGCCGAGCAGGAGGTCGACTTCGACGGCGTCGTGGTCGCCGAGGTCAAAGGGCTGCGCCCGCTTCCTGGATCGACGAAGAACCAGATCGCGGCTGTGACCACTGGGGGGGCGGCCGTCGAGGTGGTCACGGGCGCCTGGAACATCGCCGTCGGTGACCGGGTCCCGTATGCGACGCCTGGATCGCGCCTTGGCGATCGGCGGATCGAGACGAAGACGTTCCTTGGTTTTCCGTCAGCCGGCATGCTCTGCTCTGCGATCGAGCTCGGACTGGGTGAGGATGCGGCGGGAATTCTGGTCCTCGACCCCGGTGCCACGCCAGGGCAGGATCTCCACGAGCTCTACCCACGGGACACGATCCTCGAGCTCGAGATCAAGTCGAACCGCCCGGATCTCCTCTGTCACCTGGGCATCGCGAGAGAGGTTGCCGCCATCTTCAACCTGTCGCTGCGAGAGCCGAAGGTTCCGAAGAGCCGGACCAGCGATGCCCCCGACCTGGTTCGCATCGACGCACCCGACGGTTGCCGCAGGTTTGTCGGGCGGCTGGTCACCGGTGTCACCGTTGCGCCCTCGCCTCCGTGGATGCAGGCGCGGCTGCGGGCAGCCGGCGTGCGCCCGATCAGCAACGTGGTCGACATCACCAACTACGTCATGCTCGAAACCGGGCAGCCGATGCATGCCTTCGATTACCAGCGACTCAAGGGCGGGCGGATCGTCGTGCGGCGGGCTCGCGACGGTGAGGAACTGGCCTGCCTCGATGGGAAGACGCGCCGGCTGACATCCGGCGACATGGTGGTGGCCGACACGGAACGGGCCCAGGGGCTGGCGGGCATCATCGGTGGCGCCGAGAGCGCCGTCCAGCCGGGGACGACCGAAATTTTCCTGGAGGCCGCGACCTGGGAGCCGCGCTCGATCCGGCGGACGGCGCGGATGCTGGGCCTGCGAACCGAAGCCTCGTCACGATTCGAAAAGGGTTTGAGCCCGGCCCTCGGCCTGCCGGCGGTCGAGCGGGCCGCGGCCCTGGTCGCGGAGCTGGCAGGGGGGAAGGCGACGAAGTCGAGCGATGTCTATCCCGTGCCGCTGGCGCCGATCACGATCGAGGTGAACGCCGATCGGATCGAGCGCGTACTGGGCGTCCGGGTGGAGCTTGCGGAGGCGGCCGGCATTCTCGAGCGGCTTCGATTCAAGGTGGAGAAGAGCCGCGACGGTCTGCGCGCGCAGCCACCGGAGTTTCGTCTTGATTGCGCCATTCCCGAGGACGTGGTCGAAGAGATTGGTCGCATCTACGGCTATGATCGCGTGCCGAGCACGCTGCCCGGGGCTCGCATTCCCGTCCGTGACCTGCACCAGCGACGGGACGCCGACGAGACCGCCCGCGAGGTGCTCGCCGGGCGCGAGCTCGACGAGGCCGTGACGAGCAGCCTGGTCAGCGCGCAGGGCACGGTCGAGATTGGCATGCCGATGGCCGCGCCCTCGCTGACCATGCTCAAGAACCCCATGGCCGAAAACCGGGATGCACTCCGTCGCAGCCTGCTGCCCGGTCTCCTCGAAGCGCTCGCTCTAAACGCCCGGCAGGACCAGGGTGGCGCGCGCCTCTTCGAGCTCGGCTCCGTCTTTTGGCAGAAGACCTCGAACGCCGTCGACGAGCCGCAGGTGTTAGCGCTCGCCGCGCACGTGCCAGCCGGAGGCGCCGACGCCGCTGCCGCCGAGCTGCGCTCACTGCAGGCGACGCTCGCGACGATGCGAGACCGGTTCGCGATCCCATCGACGGAGTTCAAGCAGGCCGAGTTCTCCGGCCCGGATCCGGGCAGGTATGCGGGCTTCCATCCGGGACGCACCGGGGAGGTGCTCGAGGAGGGCCAACCGATCGGGATCGTGGGGGAGGTGCACCCCCAGGTGCTGGCCCAACTCGGCCTGCCCGGCCGCGCGGTGGTTGCCGAGGTCCTCTTCGACCGGTTTTCGGCCGGCGGCCAGCGGACGCCACAAGCCCAGTCGCTACCCCGTTTTCCGGGGGTCCGGCGGGACCTTACAGTCGTGATTCGGGG
>DATNNA010000055.1:0-27751 GCA_035602075.1 Binatus sp. (SeqCode)
CAGGCAGGTTGCCCACGTGTTACTCACCCGTCCGCCACTAGCGCTAGCCACCCTTGCGGGCAGCTAGCACCCGTTCGACTTGCATGTGTCAGGCACGCCGCCAGCGTTAATCCTGAGCCAGGATCAAACTCTCCGTAAAAACCTCGACCCAACAGGGCTGAGGTTAAAGAATCGAATTGGGGTCCCTACGACATTTCGAAGGGCCTTCTCGGAGAAGTCCGTTCCACTCTTCAATTGTTAAGGTGCTCGCCGGGCCTTAAGCGCAGGATTACCTCCCGCCTCTCGGGCAGCTTGAGAATGATACCCCATGGGGGCGCGTAATTGTCAAGAACGTACGAACGCCCAGTTAGCGTACCCCAGCAAGGTGGCGCTTAAACGGCGCCGCCGGCCGCTGGCGTCATGTGTGCCTAGCGGTACTCGGGCAGCTTCTCGAGCTCGTCCGCCGCCAGGTCCGTATAGACCCGAAGGGTCGTAATCTTCGGGATCCGATCCGCTCGAACCTCGACCTTGTGACCGCCACGCGCCAGCTTCACCACGATCCCGTGAAAGATGTCTTCCTCGCGGTCGCCCAACAGCTCCTCCATCCGCCCGATCTCCTCGCCGGCCTCATCCATGACCGGCGCCTTCGCCGGCATCGCCAGCCAGGCGACCTCGCGCTCTTCCTCGTCCATCTAGAAGGCGCGCCTCCCGCTGAAGGCGCGGGCCAGCGTCAGCTCGTCGGCATATTCCAACTCGCCGCCAACCGGCAATCCGTGCGCCAGCCGTGAGGTTCGCACTCCCAGTGGCGCCAGTTGCTCGGCCAGGTAGGCCGCGGTCGCCTCGCCTTCCATATCCGGATCGGTCGCCAGGATCACCTCGGAGACCGGCTCCTGGCGCAGGCGGCGGAGCAGCTCCGCGATCTTCAGCTCGCCCGGCCCGACGCCATCAATCGGCGACAACGCTCCGTGCAGGACATGGTACAAACCGTGATACTCAGCCGTTCGCTCGATCGCCAGCACGTCGAGTGGCTCTTCCACGACGCACAGCACGCTGCGATCGCGCCGGGTCGACAGGCAGATGGTGCATCGCTCGCCTTCGGCGATGAAGAAGCACTCGTCGCAGAAGCGAATCCGGGCCTTGACCTCGACCAGGGCCGTGGCGAGCCGGTCGACCGACTCCCGCGGCGCCCGCAATATATAGAAGGATAGGCGCTGGGCGGTCTTTGGCCCGATGCCGGGCAGCCGGCCGAGCTCCTCCATCACCCGAGTGAGCGCCGGCGGGATCTCAGCCAACCGGCTCTACCCCATTAAGCCGGGCGGAAGCCCCATCCCCGACGTCACGGCGCCCATCTCCTTGGTCGCCAGCTCGCGCGCCCTGTCCATCGCGTCGTTCACGGCGGCCGACACCAGGTCCTGGAGCATCTCGACGTCCGCCGGATCCACGACTTCCGGCTTGAGCGTGACCGACAGCACCTTCTGGTGACCGTTGACCACCACCTCGACCATGCCGCCGCCGGCGGTTCCGGTCACCGTCTTCGCGCCCAATTCTTCCTGGACCTTGGCCATCCGGGCCTGCATCTGTTGAAGCTGCTTGAGCATCTTGAACTGCTGACCCATCTAGGCTCTCCCTCGCGGCGTGACCCGCACGTTGGTCGCATCGAACCGGTTCATCGCCTCTTTCACGAGCGGGTCGTCGGCGATCGACCCCGCCGGGCGCCCCGGCGCCGGCGCCGCCGTGGCGGGCTTCTTCTCCCCCGCGACGAGTTCCACGCGGGTGTCAGCCCCAAAGATCTCCCGGACCGCGACCAGCAGCGTCTCCTTGTTGGAAGCCTTGTGCATCAGCTCGGCGTGGGCTGGGTAGCGAAACTCGATCCGCACCAGGCCATCCTTGACCTCGGCGAGCCGCGCTTCCATCAACAAACTCCCGACCATTTTCGGAAGTCGCTGCTTCAGCGCATCCCAGCGGGCATCGGGACCGAGCACCGGCGGCTCGGTGTCCATGGCCGGCTCGATCATGCGTTCACCACCGACCGCCTCGGTCGTCGGCGCCGCCACCGGCACGGTGACCGGCACGGGACGCGTCATGTTCAACAACAACGTGACCTCGAGCAGCAGGCGGGCATCGGCGCCTTTGCGCACCTCCGGCTCCATCTCCATCAGGCCCTTCCACAAGCCCAGCAGCGCGTTGCGACCGGCCGCGCGGCCGATCCGCTCCAATCCGGCCGACGCCGCACCACCCAGGCTTTCCGCATCCTGATAGCCGACCGAGAGCAGGGCCGCCTCGCGGATCGCGCCCAGCAATCCGCGGACCAGCTGCCGCACGTCGCCGCCCGCATCGTAGAACCGCTGGAGCTCGCCCAGCGCCTTGGCCCCGTCGCCCTCCGTCACGAACGCCAGCAGCCGAACCAGCGTGTCGGGGTCGGCCAGCCCGAGTAGCTCGTGCGTCTTCTGCACGGTCAGCTCCTCGCCACCCTGCGAGATCAGTTGGTCGAGCAGCGTGATGCCGTCGCGCATGCTTCCACGAGCCAGGCGGGCCAGCAACGCCAGGCTCGGCGGGTCTACCCTGACCTGCTCCTGCTCGACGATCGAGGCTAGGTGCGCGGCGATCGCCCCGGTGTCGATGCGGCGGAAGTCGAACCGCTGGCAACGGGAGGCCACGGTCAGCGGAATCTTGTGCGGCTCGGTCGTCGCCAGAATAAAGACCACGTGCGCGGGCGGTTCCTCGAGCGTCTTCAGCAACGCGTTGAAGGCCTCCGTGGTCAGCATGTGCGCCTCGTCGATGATGTAGACCTTGACCTTCAGCGTCGCCGGCAGATACTTGACCCGCTCGCGCAGATCCCGGATCTCGTCGATGCCTCGGTTCGAGGCCGCATCGATCTCGATCAAGTCGACGGCCGCGCCGGTGCCAATTTCGACGCAGTTCGCGCACACGCCGCACGGCTCCGCGCCACGGCGGTCCAAACAGTTGATCGCCTTCGCCAGGATCCGGGCGGTCGACGTCTTCCCCGTCCCCCGAACGCCCGAGAACAGGTAGGCATGGGCGACCCGGCCCTGCTCCACCGCGTGCTTGAGGGTCTGGGCAATGGCGTCCTGCCCGACAAGGTCGCCAAATGTCTGCGACCGGTACTTGAGATATAGCGTCTGATATGCCATCGCGAGGGACCCGACCATTCTAGTGTCAGCTACGGCGCGCCCGACTCAGGGAACGTTCTAATCATGGCAGGCGCAAGTGCGGACGCCGGTGCTAATACTGCTCGAGGCCGTACTCGTCAACTACCAGGTAGAAGGCCTTGCCATCCATGGTGAAGTTCGCGATCACTGGGGTAGCAGGGGCGAACTTGTAGACCAGCCGCACGTCGAGGACCTGGTTGCTGCCGGTGGCGTCCGACCCCTGTGCAGGGCGCGTCTGCCAGCCGGCCAACGGGCACTGGGTGATGCCGTTTATCAGGCTGCAGGTGCGCACCGCGAAACAGACCAGACGACCTGGGGTGTTGAACACGGGAGGCTTGCAGCCTGTCGGATCGCCGCACAGGTGACCTGGCGTGGTGGGGTTGCAATCGTTGAGTCCGCCCGGACCTGTATCTCCCCAGACGGTGGTGTTGTTCGCAATCGCTGAGTTGGGCTCGCTCCGTGTCGAGTTCCCGATGTCCGTGTTGCCGTTGATCACGCCCTGGCGCATCCCGGAGCGGGCCGCGCCAGAGACCTCGATATTGAGGTAGAACGCGCGCCCGAGGTCCGTGGCGCCCAGCATTAGCAGGACGAGCACCGGCATGATAATCGCGAACTCGGTCAACGCTTGACCGCCCATTCGCCTCCGTCTGATCCTCATCATTGCTCCAGGCTCACCGTCCCAACGGCCTGCAGGCCCGGGTTGAACGTGCCGACGTTGTTCAGGGTCACCGTGACCGTCACCCAGTCGCCGCAGCGGTCGCCGTCACTCATGAAGAGGGTGATCGTCGATTGCAGCCCGGGCGGGATTGGGAAGGTGTACTTACCTGTCACGACGCCATTGCCCAGGGCGCCGGGGATCGCGTTCTCATGCCCCCAGACCCAGCCGCCGTTCAGCTCGAGGGTCGAGCCGTCGCTGTACGTCATGGTCCAGTCGGAGGAGTTGTTGCTGGTGAAGGTATGTGTGTACTTGTTACCTGGATCCTGGGCGACGCTCGGATATGCAGGAGAGGTTTCGCCGGGGGTATTGCCGGACGGCGGCAGCGGCACACCCGGACCGGGGGCTGGGTTCCAGATGCCCTGTGAGAAGTACACCGGTGTGGTGTTGTTGATCTTCACGTACGTTGTGTAGGCATCCATCTTCCATTCATCGCCGTAGTGCCAGGTCAGGGTCTCGAAGCCTGCCTTCGCGGGCACTGGCGCGGTGAGCGTCGCGTTCGGCGTCTTATAGATGTCGGTCTCGTTGAATCCGCCGGTCGACGTCGGCGGAGGGCCGCTGCCCACGCCGAATCCGGTGGTGAAGTTCACAGCTGGGCCGGGAATCCCGAAGGCGGTGTAGGTGTAGGCAAGGATCTGGCCCCGCAGCGCCGCGCCGGTGCCACCGAGCCCAGAGTTCATCTCGACGCCCCCGGCAGTCGCATTGAACGTCTGGTAGATGATGCCGGCGAACTGGTTGTTGACATTGCCCGCCCCGTCGCCGCCGTCATCCCCGCCGCCACCACCGAGCGAGCCTGCATCGAGGTGGATGAAGGTGCTGTTCTCGAGGTCGAACAGGATCGGGACCCCACCGGTGGCCGGCGACGTGCCGAGCCCCGGCGCCGACAGGCTGAGGGAGGTGACTTCATTGGTCGATACGAACCCGCCCGACCCTGGTCCCGCGAACTGGAACGTCACGCCTGATCCCTTGATCCAGGTCTGGTCGCCGCCACCCGTGACGGGCGGTGCCGAGCTACCGTCGCCACAGGTTTCGCCAGTGCCGGCCGCGCCGGCTATGGAAAGTCCGTTGCCGTGGCCGATCCAGAGGCCGACGGGCGGATTCCATCCAGGGCAAGAGCCCGACGGGCACAGGTCCCAGTCGGCGGCGGTCTCACCGCTGAGGTCGATGCCGTTGGCTTTAGTGCCGGCCGGCGCCGTGTTCTGGGGCGCCGTCCCCGTGATCTTGAAGACGCCCGGGCCAAAGTTGTACAGGCCGTGGTTGATCACGATCCAGTCGTAGGTGCCCGGGAGAATCAAATACGGGTCGGTTCCGGGCGGGTTGCAGCCGCCGCTGCCGCCACTGTTGGCGACGATGTCGCCATTCAGCACAAGGTGTCCACAGGGGGTTGCGTTCGGTGTGATCGCCGGCGACCAGTTTGGAGAAGGGCTGAATCCTACTTCGCCACCGTAGTTGGCATTCAACGGCGCCGCCCCGGGTCCGACCGGAGTGCAGGCGATGGGCGCCTGGGCGGGCGGAGCGGTGCAGTAGAGCGTCTTCCCGGTTTGCAGCGCGAAACCACGCAACCCGGTGACCGTCCCGGAGGCGCAAGCACCACCGTACGGGTCACAAAAGGTCGTTCGATCCTGGAGCACCATGCTGCCGTTGGACTCCAGGGCAACCGTGTCGCCGGTCGGGATGCTATGCCCGTCGATGCCCGAGATCAGTGGGCTCGAACCGGGCCGAGACCAGAAGGTGGGACAGCTGCCGAGCAGCGCTGAACAGCTCAGCTGGCTGCGTTGGGGCGCGACCGTCGGCATGAAGCACTGTGTGTATCCGATTGCGCAGGTGCCCGGAAGAAGACCCGTGTTGTCCGGCTGATAGAGGTAGATAGCGATGGGCGCCGGCATGCCGGCGACGTTCCCGGGGGGCAGGGCAAGCACGGTTGCCGAGGTCGTGACCGTGGTCGTCGGGATGCCGAGCACTCCCATCAGGAAGTTCGGAACGACTTGTGTGATGGTGACCTGCATGCAGTTGTAGGGCACGTTGGTGCAGTTGTCCGTCAATACCGGGGGTGGCGATGTGGCAGTCACTCGGGTGGTGAACCCTGCCGCGCAAGTCCCGGCGTCAACCCAGGTGGCGCTGAACTGCGTCAAGCCAAGCCTTGGCGTGCCGGCGTTCGTGCTGCCGCAGCCGCCGGCGGAGTTGGTGAAGAAGCCATTGGCCTGCGCGTAGTCGCGGACAGCGAGGACGATCGGGTCACTCAACCCGCTCGGCGCCGCCGAGCGCATCGCTGCGCTCAACCGCTTGCCACCGGAGAGCGCCGCCGAGTCGGTCGCGTTTTGCGCCAGGCGGTACATCAGGTAGATGTGTCCGGCGTCCAACGCCAGCCCGGCAAAGCCGAACAGGGTAATCGACATCAACGCGAAGATCACCAGGGTCTGGCCGCGCGATCGCCTGCGGTGGATCGCCAGCGGACCGTGAGTAAAAGCCATCTCAATACTCCGTGTGGACGACGCTGATGGTCGTGATCGTGAACGACGGAACGACGCTCGAAATCAACGGCATCAGCGGCGACCACTTGTACTTCACCTGCACCGATACGTCACGGGCCGTCTGCGAAACGCGCCGCGGGTTTCCGTTGCACCAGGTGTCCTGGGGAACTCTCGTGGCGACGGCAGGCCACACATAGATGTAGCCCTGGCCGGCGGGGATCAGGTCATTGGGCGTGGGCGCCAGCGGTGGGCCCGGGTTGTTCGGGTCGGTGTTGCCTACCAGCGAGTTGGGGTCCGGACTGAGTGGGAACCCTCGCCCGACCTGCTCTACCCGCTGCAGGACCGCGCAGTCCGTGGTCTGCTGGGGGGCCAGGGAGATCAACCGCGCTCCCTCCCGCGTGGCCCACGAGATGGCACCAAACGTATAGACGAGACGCCCGAAATCGATCATGAGAAAGAGCATCACGATCAACACCGGTGCCACCAGCGAAAACTCGACCATCGACTGCGCACTGCTCCGGTGGCCACGCCCACGCCGCAGGTTGGAACGCACCGTTGCTAACGTACGTCTAAATAAATACAGAGAAGGTTGCAGAACTAACCGCCGCAAAGCAGTGCGGGCTTGTGACCGGGCCGTTACGACACCCTTACCGGAGGTCGGCGGCCTGCCGTTCTACCTCATCCCGCGCTGCCGGTGACGGCGATCGGGTGGCGCAGTACCTGCCGCACCAGTGTGATGGCGAGCGCCCCTTCGACGATCGCGGACGACACCCGTCTGACGGCGGTGCGGCGGACGTCGCCGGCCGCGAACACACAAGGCAGGCTGGTTTCCAGCATCAAGGGCGCGCGCTCGCTCATCCAGCCCTCGGGCAATCGACCATTGCGCAACAGCTCATTCCCGGTCACGAGATAGCCCTCCTCATCGCGCACGATCGATCCCTTCAACCACTCGGTGTTCGGATCGGCGCCCATCATGACGAACAGCACCCGGGTCCGGGCGGCCTCGATCGTGCCGCTGACGCGATGGCGAAGCCGCACACCCTCGAGGCGCCCCTCGCCGAAGGCCTCAACGATCTGGGTGTTGACGCGGACCCGGATGTTCCGCGTGCCGTCGATCTCCTTGGCCAAAGCGGCCGCGACGCCGGCATCCAGGGCGCCGGCCCGGACCACCATCGTCACATTAGACGCGTGCTTTGCCAGGTCGAGCGCTGCTTGCGCAGCCGCCGCCGTCGCGCCAACGATGAAGACCTCTTGGCCGGCGAGCGCCGACGGCTCCGCCACCGAGTCCGCGTAGGTGACGCCAGTCCCAGTGAGTTTGTCGACGGTCGGGACTCCGAGCGTGCGATACGCTACTCCGGTCGCGATCACGACCGCGTGGGCGGAAATCGTGACGCCATCCGCTAGCGCCACGACCAGTGCACCGGCCCCTACCGACAAACCCACCGCCGGATTCGTCAAGGCAAAAGTGGCACCCAATCGCTGGGCCTGCTCGTAGATCCGACGCGTGAGCTCGGCGCCGCTCACACCGTCCGCGAAGCCCGGATAGTTTCGAATGGCCGGAGTTGCCGCGCTGGAGCCGCCCGCGCCGTAGGCGTCGATCACCGTGGTCTTCAGACCGTCCGCGGCCAAGACGGCGGCCGCGAGTCCTGCCGGGCCGGCCCCGATCACCGCGAGGTCGTAGCGCTCGGGCACCGTCACGACTGCTCCAGTCTACGGCGGCGCACTATACCGGCCCAGTCACGCGATGAATGATTTTCCGGCGGACGCGACTAATCAAGCTGCGGCCGTGTGCGTGGAGGCGCAAAAAAAGAGGCCGCCGAAGCGGCCTCTTTCTCACTTGCGAACGTTAGTCTTCGTTATTGCCGTTGGTCTCGGCTTTGTCGTTCGCGGTCTTCGACTCGTTGACACCGGCCTGCTCGTTCTGGTCGTTGCAGGCGGCGGGGTCCTCGTGCTGCCAGTTGCCGGTGTTGTCGCCCGTCTCACCACATTCGGCAGTCGTTGCGGCCGGCTTCGGCGCCGGAGTGGCCGGCTTGGTCGCGGGTGCCGGCTTGGCCGACACGGTCACCTTCGACTTCTGGTCGTTCTGCGTCTGGGTCTGCTGCTGGCCATTCTGGTCCTGGCCAGTGGTCCTCGAATCGACCTTGGCCGTTGCGGCGACGCCGCTCAGCAGCAGAAAGCCGCCGGCGATCATTGCGATAAAGAGTCTACGCATATGAGTTCGAATCACTCCTTGGGGCGAGGCTGACAGCCCCGTCCACTTCATTAAACGAACCGATCGTACTGACTATTCGCGACGGCGCCTCTTACAACTGCCTGCGAAGCCGAAAACGATGCCTGCGTGTTACCGGCCGCGCACGACCACGTTACCCGACTGTTGATCGCTCAGTCGATGAGCTTCATGACCGCTGGCGTGTAGGCCGGCGGATTCACGATCGTCGGGTCGATCTGGGTCCCGTTCGGGAGGATCGGGGCGCGGATGAAGTGCAGGGTGACCATCTGCTGGCTGCAGCTCACCGCGTCGATGAACACCGTCACGAAACCGATCGGCACCACCGTCGACCCGCCCACGTCGCCGTTGAGCACCGCCATGACCGCTACCCTGGGGCTGTCGACGCTGTAGCTGCGCCAGGTCTCGCTCGTGTGCCCGACCGCATTGATGCGGGAATTCAGCGCGTCGCAAGTCACCTGCGTGATCGTCTGGATGTCGTTCGCGGGGTATGGCTTGTTGAGCTGGATGAGCGTCTTGAGGCCGTTGAGCCAGGCGTCAGCCAGGGTCTGTCCGGTGACGGTGAACGTCCCGTAGTTGACGTTGCCCGCGCCACCGCCGGCGGGGCTCAAGTTCGCCCTGTACTCCTGGCCGTCGACGTAGTTGGCGGGGACTGAGTCCTTGTTCACCGCCATCGGCAGCATGCCGAGGATATTGCTCGTATATCCCCAGGCCCCGGTCGCCGTGGTCTTGATGTCGTATCTCGTGATGCCGACCACCCGGATGAACAGCGTCTCGTAGTTCGAGGCGACCGTCACTTTCAGGCCGCGAACGCTCGAGTCGCTCCAGCCCATGGCGGTGGGCGTGCCGTAAACATCGGTCGGAGTGATCGTCAGCGCCGCGTTGACACCGTCGTTCCGCGTGCCGTCCGGGTCAGGCGCACCGTTGGCTTCGGCCGCGGCTTGCGCTGCCTTCACGGCAGCCGTCTGGAATGCGGAGGGGTAGTTGCTGGCAAAGCGATTCTGGAGCAGGACGTAGGTTCCCGCGAGGGCAGCGGCGTCGGCCGCGTTCTGCATCTGGCGCCGCGAGTGGAAGGCCTGGCCGCCGTCCATGACGAGGCCGAGGAAGCCAATCAGCGTCGTCATGATCAGGATGAAGATCAGCATGGTCTGACCGCGCTGACGACGGCGGGCCGCCTTACGGTCGAGCAGCGTCTGCTTCATTCGATCACCATGGTGGTCGAGCTCACGATCCGGAGCGCTCCACCCCCCCAGAAGTTCGAGATCAGGGGCGTGATCGCCCGAAAGTCGTAGTTCACGTCGACCCGGACGGCATTCGGGTTCTGATAGATGCGTTGATCACCAGGCAATGGGTTGCAGTTCGCTGCCGCATCCGTCGGCATTCCGGTGGTCGCGTCCACCCAGTAGACGGCGATGTTGGAGTCGGCCACTACCACGGTTGTTCCCGCCTCCTGTTTCACGCGGTATTTGACGTTGCTCGGGTCGGCCTTGCACGTCGAGGTGATCGCGGTCGGGTGGGTAATGGCGTAACGAGCCCCCTCCCGGGCCGCGTTCGCGATCGAGGTCCAGTAATAGAAAACTCGCCCGAAGTCGACGACCCCGAGCAGGATCAGCATCAGGATGGGCAGGATCAGCGCGAACTCGGTCAGCGACTGCGCCGATTTACGGCGCCGGCGGTCTTCGCGGCTCTGGCCCGGCTCGGCTTCCAAGCCATGGCGTCCTAAGGCACGGCTAAGGAAAAACATGCGTCGCCAGTATGTGGCGGGAGTCTTGCAATGACTGCAGCGTCGGATGAATTTTTACCACCCTGCGACGGCAGCGCAACAGGTCCTCGGCAGCCCTGCTGCGCATAAACCCGACGATGAGGTCGCTCGCGACGTCTTTAGCCGGCGTTTATTGATGAGTCTGCTACTCGACGGACTGGCCGGCTATTTCGATGACGCCGGTGCTACTCGATCCTTACCTGCTCGTCGGCGATCAGGTTGAAGGTGGCGCCTGTGACCTGACTCAGGATGGGGACGATCGGCGTGAACGTGTAGGCGAGGTGGACCTTGACGATGTCTCCGGTCCGGGGTTGCGTCACCGGGTAGCTGTTGTCCTGGACGATCGTGTTCGTGGCCGCGGCCCAGTGGGCGCACTGCACCAGCGTAGCGCTGGTTCCGTCGTAGTAGGTGACCGAGATATGCGCGGCGTCATTGAGAAAGGATATTCCCGCCGTGTTACCCACGTACTGCATGCGCCCCTGCACGGTGTTGAACGGTGCCGCGGCGGCGTTGGAGTTGGTGGCCGCTGCCCCACCACTGCTGTTCGACCAGTTGACGGCGGCGTAGCGGGCGCCCTCTCTGACCGCGTTCGTCATCACCGTGTACTGGTAGTAGGCGCGGCCGAGATCGACGATGCCGAGCAGGATGAAGATCAGCACGGGCGTGATCAGCGCCATCTCGACGAGCGCCTGGCCGCGCCGGCGGGGCAGCAGGCGCCTCATTGGGTCAACCGGAACACCATCGGGTTCCCAGTACCATTTGTGGGGACGCCGAGGCCGCCGCTTCCGGGCACGCCACTCGAGTTCACCCAGTAGCCGCCGATCGTGATCGAGTGCGAGGCGTTGTAGACCACGAACTGGATGTAGAAGGCGAGGAATTCTTTAACCGTCGTCGGGCTGGTCCCGCTCGAGCTGTTGTTGACGGCCAGCATGAATACGCGCGGGTTAGAGGGGGAGAATTTGCCCGCCTGCGGCAGGTCACCGGCGAATGCCTGGTTCGCGTTCGACCGCTGGATCCGGACATTCAGACCCTGCGCGAAGCCGTCGTTCGCGGGGTGACCGGCGGTATCGATCTGGTAGCTCGGCCCGATGCTGAGCGTGCCCGACAGCCCATTGGCGCTGCTGTTGAGTGTTGCTGGCGTGGCGCTGGTGGGCGGGTCGTTGAGGATATGAAAGTTCTGCTGACCGGGCGCCGGCGAGATGAACGCGAGCGGGATCGCAAAGCCCAGGCTGTCGTTCTGGCCCGCCGAGCAGCAGGCCACGCCGCCGTCGTCTGTGGTCACGAGGAACGGCGTATACAGCGGATGGGTCCCTGACCCGGAGTCGCTGTTCATCAGGAGTGGCGACGCCCCCACGAGCGCGTTCGCGGTTCCGAACTGCGCCATGCCGCTTACCGTCACCCCGACCTGTAGAATGCCGACGGCCCGGAACAGGAAGGTATCGCGGTTAGCCGCAATTGTCACCCTCATCCCCTGGGCGACCTTGCCGCCGGGGATGATTGGCAGATTGCCGGCGTCGTTGGCGAAGGCGGCGCCCGTGTTGTCGACCCAGACGATCGTGATGGTGTCCGGTGCCGAAGCGCCGTTTCGATTCGCGAAGAGGATGGCGGTGTTGCGCTGGGCTGTGTAGTTCTGCGTTCCGCCCACGTTGGTGACCTGTTCCATGGCGAGGTGGGTGCCCGCCATCGCGGCTGCGTCAGCCGCCGTTTGCAGCATTCGGCGCTGCGTATAGCTATTCCCGACGTCGATCGACAGCGCCAGCATGCCCGTCAGCGCAATGATCATCAGCGCCACGAGTACGATCGCCTGTCCCTTTTCGCGTTGGGCGGTTTTCTTCTTCATTCGATCCTCGTTTGGGCCATAGCCACCAGCTGCAGTGGGTTCCCCATGATCTGAGCCATCAAGGGCGTGATCGGCGTGAAGTCGGAGACGACCAACACTCTGATCGCGTCACCCTCCTTGGGGCACTTCTGGCCACTGCCGCTCGTGGGCGCGGTATAGGGGGCGTCCCAGACGATGGCGTTCGACCCGTAGTTAAAGTGCGCGCACTGTTTGTATGGGCTGGCGGTCATGTCGTAGAACGTGATCTGCATGTGGCCAGCGTTGTTGACGATGCCAAGGCCGCCATCAGCGAGCCTGATGCGGCCTTGGACGGTGTCCTGCGCCGGTGAGGCGGCGTTGGACAGGTTGGAGAATCCATACGCTGCCACGCGCGCTCCCTCTCGGGCGGCGTTGACGAGCGCGACATACTGGAAGTAAGCCCGGCCGAAGTCAACCAGGCCGAACAGCATGAGCGCCAGGAGGGGCATGGCAATCGCCAACTCGACGACGGCCTGGCCCGGGCGCGCCGCCAGACGCCCGCGAATCTGCCTCAGGTTCATGACTTCTTGAATTACACAGCCCCGGAATTGCCGTTTGCCTTGCGCCTCTGGAAGGGATGGATCAGCCGGATGGCGGGTCGGTAACGGTTTTGCGCCGGCGCCGGCCAGTCGCTGAGTTCGCTCCTATAGTGCTTCGTTAAGTCGCCGCGACGAGGCCCCATAGGTTCAGACGGTTTTTCGGCCGCAACCCTACGCACCCGTGACATGGGACGCGCGGATACGCCTCATTGCGTCAGCCGGAACACCATCGGATTACCGGTACCCCCCGTCGGCAGGCCGAACCCACCGCTTCCGGGCACGCCGCTCGAGTTCACCCAGTACCCGCCGATCACGATCTTGTGGGTACCGGTGTCATACACGACGAACTGAAGATAGAACGCCAGGAACACGTAGATGGGTGTCGGGTTGGTTCCGCCCGCACTGGTGTTTACCCCGGTCATGAAGACCCGTGGGTTGTAGGGCGAGAACTTGCCGGGCTGCGGCAGGTCGCCGGCAAAGACCGGGTTGGCGATCGACCGCAGAATGCGGTCATTCATTCCAAGCGCGAAGTTGTCGTTCGCTGGCTGACCCGCGGGATCGATGTAATAGAGCGGCCCGATGCTGAGCGTGCCGGTGATCCCATTGGCCGCGCTCGATCGAGTCGCCGGCGACGTCGCACTCGTCGGCGGGTCGTTCAGGATGTGAAAGTTATTGACTGGGGGTGCCGGCGCCACGAAGGCCAGCGGAATCGGATACCCGAGGCTGTCCAGTTGCCCGAGGGAGCAGCACGCTGGCCCGCCGTTGTCCGTCGTAACGAGGACCGGCGTGTACAGGGCGGTTGGTCCGGTTCCGACGATGACGGTGTCCCTGTTCATGAGCAGGGGGGCCGCCCCCACGAGCGCGTTCGCGGTGCCGAACTGCGCCATCGCGCTGACCGTCACCCCTACCTGGATGATGCCCAGAGCCCGAAACAGCAACGTATTCCGGTTACCCGAAATCGTGACCTTCATGCCCTGCGCGACCTTGCCCGGCGGAATGACCGGGAGGTTGCTGACGTCGTTGGCAAAGGCGGCCCCAGTATTGTCGACCCAAACGATCGTGATGGTGTCCGGTGCCGAAGCGCCGTTTCGATTCGCGAAGAGGGTTGCGGCGCTGCGCTGGGCCGTGTAGTTCTGCGTGCCGCCCACGTTCATGATTTGCTCCATGGCGAGGTGGGTGCCCGCCATCGCCGCCGCGTCAGCCGCCGTCTGCAGCATGCGCCGCTGGCCGTAGCTATTGCCGACGTCGATCGACAGCGCCAACATGCCCGTCAGTACGATCATCATGAGCGCGACGAGTATGATCGCTTGTCCCTTTTGAAGCTGGCTGACTTTACTGTTCATTCGATCCTCGTGTGGCCACGGCCATGTACTGCGAGCCGGCTCGCACGTGAAATTACACAGCCCTTCGCTTACCATGCGCGTTGCGCTCAGGGGACGCCGATTCCGCTCTTGTCTCGGATTGGTAACCAGCGCAACGTGATCAGCTAAAAAGGCGCTAACAATCCTGTGCGCATCAGAAGCCTTCACCAATCGCCGACGTCGACCAAGACGTGCCTCTTGGATGTCCGATTTCCGCTAGCCTTAGATGTCGGCACGCCCCATGATGAGTTCCGTGACCGCAAACCCTCTCGATTTCGAGCGCTGCTACCGGGCTGTCGAAAGCCGCGACGCGCGCTTCGACGGCTGGTTCATCACCGCCGTCAAAACCACCGGCGTCTACTGCCGCCCGAGCTGTCCGACGCCGGTCCGCCCGAAGCGCGAGAACGTCCGGTTCTATCCGACCGCGGCAGCCGCGCAGCTTGCCGGGTTTCGCGCCTGCAAGCGCTGCCGCCCAGACGCGTCCCCCGGTTCCCCGGAGTGGAACGTGCGCGGCGACCTCGTCGGACGGGCCATGCGGCTGATCGCGGATGGGGCCGTCGATCGCAACGGCGTCGCCGGGCTGGCGCAACGGCTCTCCGTCAGCGAGCGTCATCTCCATCGCCTGCTGCTCAGCGAGCTCGGCGCCGGGGCGCTCGCGATTGCTCGCGCCCAACGCGCCCAGACCGCGCGCGTGCTGATCGAGACGACCGACCTGCCGTTCACAGATGTCGCGTTTGCGGCCGGCTTCGAGAGCATCCGGCAATTCAACGACACCGTTCGCGAGGTGTTCGCACTCACGCCCACGACGCTGCGTACCGCGGGACGGCGGCGCGGCGACATGACCGACGGTGCGCTCACACTCCGCCTCCCCTATCGGCCGCCGCTTGATTGGGCGGCGTTATCCGGTTGGCTGCGGGTGCGTGCGCTCCCTGGCGTCGCCGAGATGAACGGCCGTACATACCGCCGCACGCTGCGCCTCCCACGGGGCAGCGGGGTGGTCGCGCTGGAACCGATCGACACCCACATCCGCTGCACGCTCCGCCTCGAGTCGATGGCGGACCTGACGAGCGCGGTACGGCAGTGCCGCCGCTTGCTCGACCTCGACGCCGACCCGCTGAGCGTCGTCGAGGTACTGTCACAGGACCGCCGTCTCTCATCAGTCGTGAAGAAGCGCCCGGGGTTACGTGCACCTGGTGCGGTCGACGGGACGGAGCTCGCGATCCAGGCGATTCTCGGGCAGCAGGTTTCGCTTGCCGCGGCGCGCACGCTGGCCTCCCGCCTCGTGACCGAGCACGGCGACGTGATCAAGATCGCGGATCCGACGCTCACGCACCTCTTCCCCCGGGCCGACGCGATCGCCGACGCCGACCTGTCGAAGCTCGGCGTCCCCGCGATGCGACGGGCGACGCTGTACGCGCTTGCCCGCGCCGTCGCGGGCGGCACGCTCGCGCTCGACCCAGGCGCCGACCGGGGCCAGACCTACCAGCAGCTGATGCGGCTGCCCGGGATCGGTGAATGGACCGCCGGCTATATCGTGATGCGGGCGCTCGGCGACCCCGATACGTTCCTTCCGAGCGACCTCGGCATCAAGAAAGCCGGTGCCCGTCTCGGCCTCGGCAGCAACCCGCGTGCAATGTCCGAACACGCCGCCGCCTGGCGCCCCTGGCGGAGCTACGCGACCCACCAGTTGTGGGCGACACTCAGCGATACCCCGAACAAGCCAGCCCAGCGTGGAAAGGCTGGCGTGACGGTTAAGGAGGCCTCGTAATGCAAACCAAACCCACCTTGCACAGCACCACCCATGCCACGCCGGTCGGTGAGCTCACACTCGTCGCATCTGACCAGGGGCTCAGGGCGATCCTCTGGCCAAAACTGTCGCCGGCGCGGGCCGGGATCCATCCCAGGCCGCATCGCAACCCCGATCATCCGATCCTCGTGCGGACAGCCGCCCAGCTCGATGAGTACTTCGCGGGCTCGCGCACGTCGTTCGATATCCCACTCGACCTGCAGGGCACGCGCTTCCAGCTCGCGGCCTGGCGGTCACTGGCCGATATCCCCTTCGGTGCCACGACCAGCTACGGCCGGCAGGCGGCCGCGCTCGGCATCCCGACGGCGGCTCGAGCGCTCGGCGCGGCGAACGGGGCCAATCCTGTCTGCATCGTTCTCCCATGCCATCGGGTCATCGGCGCCGACGGTTCGCTGACAGGTTTCGGCGGCGGGCTGCCAACCAAGCAATGGCTCCTCGACCATGAAGCGCGTGTGCTCGAATCTAGTATCGTGTCGACGCCCGAATGGCCACACCAGCAACCCGTGCAGACGCGCTTATCCATGCCCGTGGCCTGACCAAACGCTTCGCGAACCTCATCGCGGTCGACGCGATTGACTTCGACGTCGAGCGCGGTGAGGCGTTCGGCTTCCTCGGCCCGAACGGAGCCGGCAAAACATCGACAATGCGGATGATCGGCTGCGTCTCGGCCGCATCGAGTGGCACCTTGCGTGTGCTTGGCATGGACCCGGTCGAGGATGGCCCGCGAATTCGCGCGCGGCTGGGCGTCGTGCCACAGTCCGACACGCTGGACCTCGAACTCCATGTTGACGAGAACCTGTATACGTACGCCCGCTACTTCGGTCTGCCTCGTGATGTGGCCAGGCAACGCGCCCAGCAACTCCTCGATTTCGTCCAGCTGGCGGACCGTGCCCGTGATGACGTCGAGCTTCTTTCCGGTGGGATGAAGCGGCGGCTCACGATCGCCCGCGCCCTCGTCAACGAGCCCGATCTGCTGCTCCTCGATGAGCCCACCACCGGGCTCGACCCGCAGGCGCGGCACCTGGTTTGGGACCGCCTCTACCGCCTCAAGCAGCAGGGCGTGACGATCGTCTTGACCACGCACTATATGGAAGAGGCGGAGCAGCTCTGTGATCGCTTGGTCGTCATGGACAAGGCGAAGATCGTCGCCCTCGGATCTCCGCGAAGCCTGATCGACCAGTACTCCAGCCGCGAGGTGCTCGAGCTGCGCTTTCCGATCGACACCACCCCGGCGCTCGACAAGCTGGACGGTCTCGCGGAGCGCATCGAGGCGCTCCCCGACCGCGTCCTCCTCTATACCCAGGACGGCGAAGCGGCGGCCGTCGCGGTCCACAGTCGCGGCCTGCGGCCGGAGTCTATTCTGGTCCGCCGGAGCACGCTCGAGGACGTTTTCCTTCGACTCACGGGCCGGAGCTTGATCGAGTGATCGGCCGGCCATGACGGGCGCACTGCGCGTCCTCGAGCATCATCTGTTCGTCTACCGGCGCACCTGGAAGGGATCCGTCTTCATGTCGTTCGTCTCGCCCGTCTTGTTCCTGACCGCGATGGGCGTCGGGCTCGGCAGCCTGATTTCGCGCGGGCCGGTTCGAACGGTCGACGGCGTTTCCTACGTGGCCTTTCTCGCTCCCGGTCTGCTCGCCGCCACCGCGATGCAATCCGCCTTTGTCGAAACGACCTATCCGATCATGGCCCGGATTGTATGGCTTCGTACCTACGATGGCATGCTGGCGACACCGATCCGCGTCCTCGATGTGCTGGCTGGGGAATTCGGCTGGCTCGCTCTCCGGCTAGGGCTTGGCAGCTGCGCGTTCTTTCTCGTCATGCTGCTCTTTGGCACGGTCCACTCCGGGCTGGGGTTGCTGGCGATCGTCGTCGCCGTCCTGACCGGCCTCGCCTTTGGCGCGCCGATCTTTGCCTTTACGGCAACGCAGCGTACGGACAACAGTTTTGCCCTGATCGGCCGGCTCCTGATCACGCCGCTCTTCCTGTTAGGCGGCGTCTTCTTCCCCATCCACCAGCTGCCGCAACTCGTCCAGGGAATCGCCTGGCTCACGCCACTCGCCCATGGCGTGGCGCTGGCCCGCGGCCTCTCCGTCGGTGTGCTGGCGCCATCCGCTGCCATGAACCTCGCGGTCTTGCTCGTCTATGCCGGGATCGGCATCGTCGCTGCCCGTGTCACCCTGCGACGGCGACTGGTTCCATGATCGCGGTTCTCGAGCGTCGCCGGCGGTTCCAGGTCCCGGTGGCCGGCCGGGCAGCCCACCTGGTCGAGCGCAATGCGCTCCTCTACCGGCGCGGGTGGCCCGTCATCGTGTCGGGTTTTATCGAACCGCTCCTGTACTTGCTCGCGATCGGCTTCGGAGTTGGCGCGCTGGTGGGCAGGAGCGTCGTCGTCGACGGCCATCCGCTCCGTTACGCGGTGTTCGTCGCCCCTGCCTTGATGGCCTCCTCCGCGATGAACGGCGCGATCTTCGAGACCGCCTTCAATTTTTTCTACAAACTCAAGTACGTCAAGCTCTACGATGCCGTGCTCGCGACGCCACTCGGCGTCGCTGACATCGCGCTCGGGGAGATCGTCTGGGCGCTGATCCGGGGCACGCTCTATGCCTTCGGCTTCATCGTCGTCATGGCCGCGCTTGGACTCGTGCTTTCACCCTGGGCACTGCTCGCTCTGCCGGCCGCCATGTTGATCGGCTTCTCGTTTGCCGCCGTCGGAACGGCGGCCTCGACGTTCGTCCGCAACTGGCAGGATTTCGACCTCGTCCTGACCGTCCTGATTCCCCTGTTTCTCTTCTCCGCGACCTTCTATCCCATCACCGTCTACCCGGGGCCACTGCAGGTGGTGGTGCAGTTGACGCCGCTCTATCACGGCGTCGACTTGCTGCGGAGCCTGACGACCGGCATGATCGGCCCTTCGATCCTGGCCGACATCGCCTATCTGGTAATCCTCGGCGCGGCGGCCCTCGTCCTCGCCGCAACCCGGCTCGAGCGCCTGCTGCACAAGTAACGGAGTTAGGAAACGGAGTTCAGGAAGTCCAGCACCAACCGATTGAATTCTTCGGGGCGCTCCATGTTCGGCACATGCGCGACCCCGGGCATCACCACCAGCCGGGCTCCACGAATGCCACGCCCGAGTTCCTCGGCAGCCTGGCGGACGTCGTTGACGTCGCGGTCGCCGACGATGACCAGCGTCGGCACCCGAATCTCCCGGAGCCGACCAACCGCTGGCGGCTGGATCCGCTGCGGCTCGGCATCCGGCGGATAACGGGCGCTGTTATAAAAGTCCATTTCGCGGACGGCCGCGCGCAGCTGCGGATCGACATCAGCGGCGGTCCGGCCGCGGCCATAGAGCCACACCTCCATCTCGCGGTCGATGGCGGCATCGAGACCCTTATCGACGACCAGCTGATCGATCTCATCGATCATTTGGTCGTACTCGGCCGAATGCTTCCTGCCGCTCATTCCAGCGCCCACCAGGATCAGCGCCCTCACCATCTCGGGATGCTGCAGCGCGGTGTCGAGCACAGCCGAGCCGCCTACCGAGACGCCAAGAAGCGCGGCGGGCGCTATTCCCACTGCCCCCATGATGCCGGCAAGGTCCTCGCTACTCGAATACTTGCCGTGCGCCACGTCGGACTGCCCGAACCCCCGCATGTCATAGCTGAGCACACGATATTTCTTTGTGAATGCTGGCAACTGGGGCCCCCAACTTCGGCTGTCGGTGATACCGGAGTGGACCAGCACCAGAGACGCGCCGTCGCCCGTAACCTGGTAGTGGAGTTTCACACCGTTGACGTCGGCAAAGCCCAGCTGTGATGCGCTAGCTGCCCCCGGTGCCATTGCACCCGCTACATTACTAGGCAGATGCACCCCGGAAACAACCTGACGCGGGATGAAGCCCGCCGTCGGGCCGAGCTAATCCAGACCCCCCTCTACGACATTTCACTCGATCTAAGCAGAGACAGCGACACCTTCGCCTGCGAAGCCACGATCCACTTCCTTTGCCAGGAGCCAGGCGCCAACAGCTTCATCGACTTCCTCGCGCCCTCGGTCGACAGCTGCGAGCTCAACGGCGAGGAGGTACCAAAGGAAGCATTCAACGGCGCCCGCATCACGCTGAGCAATCTTCGCGATGCGAACGAGCTGCATGTGCTGGCGACTTGCGAATACCAGAACATCGGCGCCGGACTGAACCGCTTCAAGGACCCGGTCGACCATAAGATCTACCTCCACAGCCAGTTCGAAACGTTCGACGCGCACCGAATGTTCCCTTGTTTCGATCAGCCCGACCTGAAGGCGAGCTTCACCTTCACGGTGCTGGCCCCCAGTGAATGGGTGGTGGTCTCGAATAACCCCGGTCAGGCCCAGACCGTCCCCGGCAAGGAGAACATCAAGCGATGGACGTTCGGGGCGACGCCCAAGATGTCCTCCTACCTGACGGCGATCGTCGCCGGACCCTACCATGGGGTCCGCGACCGGCACGGCGATGTCGACCTCGGCATCTTCTGTCGCCAGTCGCTGGCCCAGTACCTCGATCCCGATGAGATCTTCACCGTCACCAAACAGGGGCTCGACTTCTATGGCGAGGCTTACAAGTACCCCTATCCCTTCCAGAAGTACGATCAGCTCTTCGTCCCCGAGTTCAGCGCCGGCGCGATGGAGAACATCGGCGCCGTCACCTTCAACGAGGCGATGCTCTTCCGCTCCAAGGTGACGGAGGCGGTTCGCGAGGATCGCGCCAACGCCATTCTTCACGAGATGGCGCACATGTGGTTCGGCGACCTCGTGACGATGCGCTGGTGGGATGACCTCTGGCTGAACGAGAGCTTCGCGACCTTCATGTCGGTGCTCGCCCAGGTCGAGGCGACACGCTTCAAGAACGGCTGGGTGACATTCGCCAATCAATACAAAGCGGGCGCGCGCCGCCAGGATCAGCTGCCCACCACCCACCCGATCGCGGCCGACATCCCCGACATCGAATCCGTCTACCTGAACTTCGACGCCATCACCTACAACAAGGGTGCCTGCGTCCTGCGGCAACTGGTTGCCTACGTTACGCAGGACACGTTCCTGCGTGGCGTCCAACGCTACATCAAGCAACGCCAGTACTCGAATGCCAGTCTCGCCGACTTCCTCTCCGATATCGAAGCCGGTTCCGGTCGCGACCTGAAGGCCTGGTCCAAGCTTTGGCTGGAGACGGCGGGCCTCAATACCTTGCGGCCATTGCCAACGGCACGAAGCGAGACGATAGGCTCCCTCGTGATCAAGCAGGAGGCGCCGCCTGAATTCCCGACCATCCGGCCGCACCGGCTGGCCGTCGGTCTGTACGACCGCAAGTCGGGTCGAATGCAGCTGCGCCGTCGCGTCGAGCTCGACGTCGCCGGCGAGGACACCCCCGTAAAGGATTTCGATGGCGAGCGCCTCGCCGACCTTCTGCTCGTCAATGACCTGGACCTGACCTACGCGAAGATTCGTCTCGACGAGCGCTCACTGGCGACGGCGACCGACCATCTCTCCGAGCTCTCCGACCCGCTAGCGCGGGCGATCACGTGGGCAGCGCTCTGGGACATGCTGCGCGATGCCGAGATCCCGGCCCGGCGCTATCTGCCGTTGATCCTCAAGAACATCCGCGGCGAAACCGACATCGGGGTCGTCCAGGATCTTCTGGCCCAAGCCGTCTCCGCCATCTTTGTCTACGGCGATCCGGCCAACCAAGACGCGGCCCTCAAGATCCTGGCGGACCATTCGCTCCGGGTGGTCGATGACGCGCCGGCGGGCAGCGACCTTCAGCTGGCATGGGCGCATGCCTTCATCAACGCCGCCCGCTCCCCGGAGCACCTTTCGGTCGTGCGCGGCTTGCTGGACGGCGTCAAAGTCTTCACAGGCCTCAAGATCGATACCGACTTGCGCTGGGCGATCGTGGGTGCGCTCGCCGGCGTCGGCAAAGACGACGGTCTCATCGATGCGGAACTGAAGCGCGACCCGACCGACGAGGGCCAGCGCCACGCGGCCGCCGCCCGCGCCGCCCGGCCCACCGCGGAAGCGAAAGAGCAGGTCTGGGCAGCGCTGATGGAGGACCTCACACTGCCGCTGGCCACCATGCGATCGATGATGGGCGGCTTCCACCGCTTCGATCAGCGGCGAGTGCTCGAGGCCTACGCGGCTCGATACTTCCAGGCCCTGGCGAACGTCTGGAAGGAGCGGGACATCGAGATCGGCCTCGCCTTCGCGCGCATGATGTATCCGTCGGTCGTCGTCGACGACCACACCATTAAGGTGACCGACCAGTACCTCGCGCGTGAGAATGTCCCCGGGCCGGTGCGCCGGGTCCTGGTCGAAGCGAAGGACAGCATGCAGCGGGCGATGCGCGCGCGCGCCGTCGACGCCGCCGAATAGACCAACTCGCTAGAGCAATTCCGCGGTCTGGCGGGCGATCACCGCGTCTTCTCGCGCCTCGACACGCAGGATGGCGACCGGACTGCCGGGTCGGCTGATGATGGCGTCGTTTCTGGCATCCACAGCCGGGACCGCCCCGATCCCGAGTGGTACGAGCCGCCCAACGATCGCCGACCGAATCGACGCTGAATGTTCCCCAATGCCACCGGTGAAGACCAGGCCGTCGAGCCGAGGCATGGCAGTAGCGACCGCCGCGATCCCGGCTGCGGCTCGGCTGACGAACATGTCGACGGCGAGGCGGGCGCGCTTCTTCCCCTCCCCTGCGGCCTTCTCGATTTCCCGCATCCCGGTAGCCCGGCCGAAAACGCCGACCAACCCTGACTGGTGGTCGAGCGCCTCCTCCAGCTGCCGCCAGCCGGCCCGCCGCGTCCGCAACATATATAGAAGGATGCCGGGGTCGATGGACCCGGACCGGGTGCCCATCATCAGGCCTTCCATCGGCGTCAGTCCCATCGACGTGGCAGCGGACCGTCCGTTGAGGACTGCCGTGACCGAGCAGCCGCTGCCGAGGTGGGCCACGACCAGGGCCAGCTGAGCCGCCGGCCGGCCTAGCAACTCAGCGGCGCGCCGCGTGGACCACTCGACCGACAGGCCATGGAAGCCGAAACGCCGAACGCCGTATTCGCGATGCCAGCGCCAGGGCACCGGGTAGAGGAACTGCTCCTCGCCGAGGGTGGCATGGAAGGCGGTGTCGAAGGCCGCGACCTGCGGCAGATTCGGGAGCGCCGAGCGGGCGGCACGGATCGTCGCGGCCGCGATCGGGTTGTGCAGCGGGGCGAACTCGGCCAGCGCTTCAATGCCCTTCACGACCCGCTCATCGACCCGCACTGCCGAACGAAACGTGGTCCCGCCGTGCACCACGCGGTGTCCGACTGCCTGGACTCCCGCAGGCTCCAGCTTCGACAGCAGCGAGCGGACCGTTCGCTCGATCCCCTTCTGCTTCGTCGCATCCGCCCCGAGCGAGACCTCGCCCTTGGCGATCGCCATGAGGTCGGCGGTATCAACGATGCTGCCCTTCAGCGAGCTGGAGCCGACGTTCAGGACGAGGACGCGCATGGCGTCAGTCCCCGACTAGTAGGGCCAGGTCCAGTCGCGCACGTCCGGCACGTCCTCCCCGTGATCCCGGGTGTACTGCCGATGCCGGAGCCGCTCATCCACCATGTGCTGGCGGACGTGCCCGGCGCTGGCGCCGAGCCCGGGAACTCGGTCGATGACGTCGATCACCAGGCGGAACCGATCCAGATCATTGAGCATCACCATGTCGAACGGCGTGGTCGTGGTGCCCTCCTCTTTGTAGCCCCGGACGTGCAAATTCCCGTGGTTCTTCCGCCGGTAAGTCAGCCGATGGATCAGCCATGGATACCCGTGATAGGCGAAGATCACCGGCTTGTTGGTGGTAAAAAGCGCGTCGAACTCCGGGTCGGAGAGGCCATGCGGATGCTCCGCCTCGGGTTGGAGCTTCATCAGGTCGACCACGTTGATGACGCGAACCTTCAGATTGGGCAAGTGCCGACGGATGAGGTCGGTCGCGGCCAGCGTTTCCAGCGTCGGGATGTCGCCGGCGCAGGCCATCACCACGTCTGGCTCGCCGGTGTCGTTGCTGGCCCAGTCCCAGATCCCGATCCCGCGAGTGCAGTGGACGATCGCGTCCTCCATCGACAGGTAGTTGAGTGATCGCTGCTTGCCGGCCACGATCACGTTCACGTACTGCTTGCTGCTCAGGCAATGGTCCGCGATCGACAGGAGGCAGTTGGTGTCGGGCGCCAGATAGACGCGCACGACATCGGGCTTCTTGTTGAGGACGACGTCGATGAAGCCCGGATCCTGGTGGGTGAAGCCGTTGTGGTCCTGGCGCCAGACGTGCGAGGACAGCAGGTAATTGAACGACGGGATCGGCCGGCGCCACGGAATCTTGTTCGTCACCTCGAGCCATTTCGCGTGCTGGTTGAACATCGAGTCAACGATATGGATAAACGCTTCGTAGCAATTGAACAGGCCGTGCCGGCCGGTCAACAGGTAGCCCTCGAGCCAGCCCTGGCAGAGGTGCTCGCTCAGCACCTCCATCACGCGGCCATCGGGTGCGAGATGGTCATCGATCGGCAGCCTTTCCGCCAGCCAGGTCCGGTTGGTCACGTCGAAGACCGCGCTGAGGCGGTTCGATACGGTTTCATCCGGCCCCATCAAACGGAAGTTCCGCGGATTGTTGGCGATGATGTCGCGGAGAAACTTTCCCAGCACCTTGGTTGCCTCGTCAAATGTGGTCCCGGGTTTGTCGACCTTGATAGCGTAGTCGCGGAAGTCCGGCAACCGCAGTTCCTGGGTCAGCTCGCCGCCGTTCGTATGCGGATTCGCGCTCATCCGGCGCTGGCCCGTTGGCGGCAGCTCCGCCAGTTCGGCGACCAGCCTTCCGTTTTCGTCGAACAATTGCTCCGGGTGATAGCTGTGTAACCACTCACCCAGGATCCGTAGGTGTTCTGGCTTTGTCATGTCGTCGACCGGCACCTGGTGCGAACGCCAGGTTCCCTCGACCGGCACGCCGTCCACTTCCTTAGGCCCCGTCCATCCCTTCGGCGTCCGCATGACGATCATCGGCCACTGCGGACGCGCTGCCCGCTTCTTCTTGCGCGCCGCGCCCTGGATCTCTTCGATCTCGTCAAGCACGAGGTCGAGCAGCGCCGCCATGCGCTGATGCATTTCCATCGGGTCATCCCCCGCGATGATGTACGGCGTGTAACCATAGCCTTCGAACAACCGGCGCAACTCGCTCTCCGGGATTCGCGCCAGCACCGTGGGGTTTGCGATTTTCCAACCATTCAAGTGGAGAATGGGAAGCACGGCGCCGTCGGTGATCGGGTCGAGGAACTTGTTCGAATGCCAGCTGGCGGCGAGTGGACCCGTCTCCGCTTCACCGTCCCCAATCACACAGAAGACCTTGAGGTCCGGGTTATCGAAGGCGGCGCCGTAGGCGTGGGTGAGCGCGTAGCCGAGCTCGCCCCCTTCGTGGATCGATCCGGGCGTCTCCGGCGCATCGTGGCTGGGGATGCCTCCCGGGAATGAGAACTGCCGGAAGAGTTTCTGCAGGCCGACCGCATCGCGGCTGATTGCTGGATAGACCTCGCTGTAGGTGCCCTCGAGATAGGCGTTCGCGACCATCCCCGGCCCGCCGTGACCCGGGCCGCAGATGAAGATCGCATCGAGATCTCGCGCTTTGATCACCCGGTTCAGATGGGCATAGAGGAAATTCAGACCGGGGGTTGTCCCCCAGTGGCCAAGCAGCCGCGGTTTGATGTGTTTCACCTGCAGCGGCTCGTGTAACAGGGGGTTATTTAGCAGGTAAATCTGGCCGACCGACAGGTAATTGGCGGCACGCCAGTAGGCGTGCAATTTCTTGAGTTCGTCCTCGTTCAGCGGCCCTTCAGCAAGGGCGGCAGCCGGTCGTGGCCCGGTTTGCATACCCCTCACGATAACGTGACAGCCCCCTCGAGTGATTTGTGGCGATCGAGTCCTAGACTGGCCGCGGGATGAGGAAACCTGTAACGAAACGCACGCCGACCGCAGCGAAAAAAGGCAAGCCGACGCCCACGCCAACACCCACGCCGTCACCGTCGCCAGGACCGCATGCGAAAGGACCGATTCAGCACGTGGTGATCATCGTCAAGGAGAACCACGCATTCGACAACTACTTCGGACGCTTCCCCGGTGCGGACGGTGATCCCAATCTGGCCCTCGCCTCCGACCCGCCGTCATCCGATCACCCGCACACGCATGCGGCCTGGTTAAACCGCGCGAATATCGCCGCCAGGGAACAGTACGGTCAAGTGAACATCCCCAACTACTGGCGGTATGCGCAGCAGTTCACGCTCTGCGATAAGTACTTCACCGAGGTCGGCGGGCCATCAACGCCCAACCATTTGATGCTGATTGCGGCCGACTCACCGATCATCAACAACCCGCACTACCGCGACCCGATCAGCCAGCAGCCGCCGTTTAACATCCCGTCGCTGCCGGCGGCGTTAGAGAAGGTAGGCCTGACCTGGGGCAACTACGGGGGCTATGCCCAGGGCTACATCACGGCGCTCAAGGGGAAGAAGAACAACATGACTGGCGACAAATTCGCCGCCGCTGCGGCCGCCGGAAAGCTTCCCCCCGTCTCGTGGGTCTACGGACCAAGCGGCCTCAGCGAGCACCCGGTCGAATCGGTCAAGGCCGGCCAGAAATGGACGGCGGACCAGGTCGATGCTGTCGTCAAGGGTGGGCTCTGGCCCAACACCGTCATCTTTATCACCTGGGACGACTACGGCGGTTGGTACGACCATGTCACCCCGCCGCTGGTCGAGAAGTGGAAGGACGGTACTCAGTTCCGCCTTGGGTCGCGCGTTGGGTGTCTGGTACTCAGCCCGTACGCAAAGGCCGGGTACATCTCACACACCCAGCACTCTCACGTCAGCCTGGTGAAGTTCTGTGAGAAGACGTTCGGCCTGCCGCCGATCAATGCCCGCGACAAGGCCTCGGATGACATGTCCGATTGCTTCGACTTCACGCAGAAGCCTCTGGCGCCACCCGGACCGGCTGTTTAACCCCCGGAATCTTCCCTCCCCCGCTTGCAGGGGGAGGGTCAGGGTGGGGGCCGCCGTTTCCACCGTCCCCCACCCGTTGGAAGCAATGTGCCGTTCCTCGAGCCTTTGCTCACGTTCGCGGTGCTGGCCGGCGGAGCCCTGGCGTTGTTGACCGCCGGGATAGCCGGCTTTCGCCTGGCGAAGCGCCGTGCAGCCCCCCAGCGGGCCGCCCTCACGATCATTGGTGAGCTCACCCCGGAGGGCTTGAAGCAGCGACCACCCGCGAGTGCCGACAAGCTCGCCCGGGCCGCGCTCGCCCGCCTCTGGGCGCTCACTGAGCCGGTCATGACGCGCCAGCGCCAGCTGCTCGAGCAGAACGGCGAGCTACAGCGTCGTTACGGCCAGGCCCGGGCGCTGATCGACCTGATGGCCGAATTCAACCAGGTGATGCAGCTGGCCGCGGTCCTCGATCGGCTGAGCTTCGGCTTGAGCCGTTTCTTCGCTGGCGACGGGGTCGCCATCTGGATCCGAGCGTCGCAAGGACAGTTCGAGCTCGCCGTCAAGGTCGCGGAAGACTTTCCGAGCTCGCTCAACCCGCACGACCGCTGGGTCGCGACGGTCATGGCGGGCGACGCTGGCCTCGTCCTGCCCTTCTGGCTCGACCGCGAGATGCCCTGCATGGCAGCGCCGCTCCTCGACGCCCATGGCCAGCGCATCGGAATCGTCGCCCTGATATCGCGGCGGCGTCCCGCTTACACCGTCGAGGACGGCGCCTTCCTGCGCACCGTTATCGGCCACGCCGCGCTGGCCATCCAGAACGCGACGATGTACGAGTTCATTGACACGCTCT
>DATNNA010000056.1:0-3702 GCA_035602075.1 Binatus sp. (SeqCode)
TGCGTGCCCTCCCTATTCGGTCCGCCAGTGTGTTGACCCATGCCTGAGCGCAACGTGGGAACGCCTGATGCCCATCGTGCATTCGATGCCGCCGGTGCCTTCCTACGGGGACACTTCGTCTACACCAGCGGACGCCATGGCGCCGATTACCTGGAGAAGTTTCGGATCCTGGAAGATGCAAAAGCGACCACCGAGCTTGCCGGCATGATCGCGCAGCGATTCACGCCACTGCGGCCCGAGTTGGTGGCCGGCCCGACGACGGGCGGCATCATCCTTGCCTACGAGGTTGCCCGGCAGCTGGGCATCAACGCGGTCTATGTCGAGCGTGGCGAATCCGGCGGGCGCGTCTTACGGCGCGGCTTAGAGATCTCGCCCGGCACCAGGGTCCTGGTGGTCGACGATGTTGTCACGACCGGCGGATCGCTCGCTGCGACGCAAACCTGCATTGCGAACGCCGGCGGCGTCGTCATCGGCATTGGGGTGCTGGCCGATCGAACGGCTGGGCGGGCAGCGACCGAGGTTCCTTTCTTTGCCTGTTTGACGGTCGACTTCCCGTCGTATGCGCCGGAGGAATGCCCACAATGCGCCGCCGGCATCCCGGTGGCGTCGCCGCGCGGCAGCGGCAAGAAAGTGCCCGCCTAAGATTCCCTCCCCCTCGGGGGAGGGCAGGGTGGGGGGTTACTGCAGCCAGGAGGGCGCGGCGGCCGGCGTGCGGTGCAGCTGTTCGCGCATCTCCCGCCGGTGGTTGCGGCGTCCGACAGCGGGCTCAGCCGGCCGAATCGGCGTCGTCCCCGGGCGGACGGTCGTCTGCGCCGAGTCGTCGACAGCGCCGCCGCGCGCGGCTCGTAGCACATGGCGGAGTCGCACGGTCCATGCCACCTTGCCGAAGTCCCATTGGCTGAGGCTGGGCTCGCTGTCGGGCTGATAGACGATCCGGGCTGTGAGGCTCTGCTCGTGATCGATGTCGGCGAGCTGGAGTGCGGCCCCGGATGGGCTCATCGGCGCGATCAGCGCGACTGCCGAGGCTCCGGTATCGCGGAGGATGCGCATGATCGCCTGGGTCGGCACGAGGTTATCCAGCACCGCCTCAGGATCGAGCAACAGTTGCACAGCCGCGTCTGGTGACGACCGTGCCACCGATAGATGGTCAAGGTCCCAGGTCGATTCCTTACCGCTCGGACTAATCACGAAGACAGTGGTCCCCAGTAGGTCTGAGGGCTCGAGCGCTTTCACGCGCTCGCGAGTGATGCGGTCAGCGAACTCTTGCAGTCGATCGATTTGGGAGCGCTGCGTAAGGCAGCCAATATCGTCAATGTATTGCATGCTTTGCCTGCCCTTCTGAACCTTGGACACTGCGGTCACGCAGCGTTGAACGAAATTCTACCAGCGTCGGGTCACCGTGCAAACAACTTTTTTGCGTTTTGACGTTAGACCGAGGTCGAAGATCGTGAAACGGTGGAAAAGCCCAGTTAGTTATGCACAGCTAGAACTTGGGCCCGGTTCGTACCAATTCGTGCGTCGCGTACGTTGTGCGGGCGACGATGAAACTCACGAAGGTCGCGGCCATTACGGGCGGGATTGCATTGGGTGCGCTCGCCGGCGCCACCTTTCAGTTCAACTCGGTTAGCGCCGCTGTTCCCGTTGGCGGCCATTCGTCGGTTGCCGTCTCGTCACCGGCCGCACGGCCGACCGCCAGCCCGTCCCCGAGCCCGTCCTGCCCGCCCATGACGCTCGCCATCGCCTTCACCAGCAATGTAACTGACACGTCGGCCCTCCATCTGCATCTTCCGTGGGGACGACCGGGCGATCGCGAGGGACGCATGGTCGAGGATTACGGCGCCTACAACGGCGTGTCGATCCGCGAGCAGCTTCCGGTGCACGACGTGACCACCGGAACGCTGCGGGAACTGTTCGGCCACAACGCCATCGACATCGTGCTCGACAGCGGAACCCCGCTGTTCGCCGTAACGTCGGGAACGGCCTACAGAATGACCAACTGGACTATCCCCGGTGGGCCGCAGGGCTATGCCGTTGTGGTCGTGTCGGATGTGCTCAAGGATGACCAGGGGGACGCCATCGCGTTCCTTTATGGTCATGTCCGCGAGTTCGACCTGCCGAATGGCCAGCACGTCGAAGCGGGCGCCCTGATTGCCAAGAGCGGCGGCGACCCCGATGATCCAGGCGCCGGTTTCAGCGACATGGCCAACGTGCACTTCGAAGTGATCGAATCGCCGCATCCACTGCTGGCCCATGCTGGCACTGTGAACCCGCACCAGTTCCTCGAGAACCTCTACGCCTACGCCGCGCAGGCCCCGTCGATCTGCTTCTAGCCGCTAAGCGGTCGTACGCCGACCGCGGCCTTGCGCAGTAGACTTTGCTCGATCTCGGAGGAAGGGAGCACGGAGGAAGGGAGGACCTGTATGGCTCGCAACGATGCCTACACGCGTCGAACGTTTCTCAAGAAATCCGCGGTGGCTGGCGCCGCGGTCATGGCCGGGACGATGTGGTCGACGGCGCCGGTGGCGGCCTTGGGACGCCGTCACGAAAAGCGAGAGTCGCCCATCAAGCACCTCATCATTTCCTGCCAGGAGAATCGCTCCTTCGACCACTACTTTGGCTACGCGGGTCAGGTCCAGGCGAAGGGCTATGGCCCGCCCCCGGCATACAGCCAGCCGGATGCTGCGGGTGGGCGGCATGCCCCATTCGAGTTCACCCAACTCTCAACGACCGATCCGCCCCACGGGTGGAACGCCGTCCATAGGCAGTACGACGCGGGCAAGATGGACGGCTTCTATATCACCGCCCAGCAGGCGGTCGGCGATGGCAATGCCGCGATGGGCTACTACATGCAGCGCGAGCTGCCCTTCTACTACAGCTTGTTCGAAAACTCCGGGCTGTGCGCGAATTACTTCTGCTCGCTACTCGGTCCGACCTGGCCGAATCGTTTCTACCTCATGTCCGGAACCTCGGGCGGAATCACGACGAACGGCCTTTGGGGTTACGGAATCTTCGACTCGGGCGGTTGGCCGATCATCCTCGACTTGCTGGATGACTTCGACGTGAGCTGGAAGATCTACAACATCGGATTCGACGATGTTCCCTCCGGCGATAGCGATAACGTCGCCGTCTTTTGGAGCCGCTGGGCGCACGATCCGCGCACGACAGCCACCAAGGCGGATTACCTGGTCGACTGCGAGAACGACGACCTGCCGGCGGTGTCCTGGGTCGTCCCAAGCTTTTCGATGGGATTTGATGAGCACCCACCGGCAGACGTTTCGGTGGGGATGGGGTTCCAGAAGGAGATGGTCACGGCGCTACGCCAATCGGACGCCTGGGATCGCTCGGCCTTCCTCCTCACATATGACGAGCACGGCGGCTTCTTTGACCATGTGGCGCCGCCGCAGGTCGATGCCTATGGCCTGGGCATCCGAGTGCCGCTCTGGGTCATCTCGCCATTCGCACGTCGGGGTCCGGTGCGTTCCCGAAAGCCAGCAGACCACGTCTCGACGCTGAAGCTGATCGAGCGGCTGCACGGGTTGCCAACGCTCGCCTCGCGCAACCACCAGTTCGACCTGGCGACACCAACGGGCGGGAACTACCAGTCGGGCGGCAAGCCGGCGCCTCCTCGCGACGGGCTGAACTCGATCAGCGATCTGTTCGACCTGTTCGAGTTCGACAACCAACGAGAGTGACGTATCGCCT
>DATNNA010000057.1:0-3168 GCA_035602075.1 Binatus sp. (SeqCode)
AGCGCCGAGATGATGGCGAGCGCCATCGAAATCCCGGCCGAAGGCCCGTCCTTGGGAATCGCCCCCTTGGGGATGTGGATATGCAGGTCCAGCTTGTCGCGGAAATCCACCGGGATGCCGAGTGCCTCGGCGTTCGACCGCGCGTAGGAAAGCGCGGCCCGCGCCGACTCCTGCATCACATCACCCATCTGCCCGGTCAGATTCAGGTTGCCCTTGCCCGGCATGGTGATCACCTCGATCGTCAGCAGCACGCCGCCGACCTCGGTCCAGGCGAGCCCGTTCGCAACCCCGACCAGCGGATCCTTGTGCCCCTCGTCAGGCTTGTAGCGCGGCGGCCCGAGCAAGTCATCCAGCCGGCTCGGCGCGATCGTCATCCGAGTCGTCTTTCCCTTGACGACCTCGCGGGCGACCTTCCGGCAGACACCGGCGATCGATCGCTCCAGGTTGCGGACGCCGGCCTCACTGGTGTAGCGGCTGATGATCGTGGAGACCGCCGGCTTGGTGATCTCGATGTGCTTCTCGGTGAGGCCGTGATCGGCGAGCTGCTTGGGGATCAGGAACTCGCGCGCGATCACCATCTTCTCCTCGGCGGTGTAGCCGGGCAGGTTGATGACCTCCATCCGATCGAGCAGCGGCCTCGGGATGGAGTAGTAGACATTCGCGGTGGTGATGAAGAGGACTTCGGAAAGATCGAAGGGGATCTCGAGGTAGTGATCGGAGAAGTGCTTGTTCTGCTCCGGGTCAAGGACCTCGAGCATCGCCGACGCGGGGTCGCCTCGAAAATCTGATGACATCTTGTCGATTTCGTCCAGCAGGAACACCGGGTTGCGGGTACCGGCCTCGCGCAAGCCCTTGATGATCCGGCCCGGCATGGAGCCGACGTAGGTGCGCCGGTGTCCGCGGATCTCGGCCTCGTCGGAGACGCCGCCCAGTGAGACCCGCACGAATTTTCGTCCCAGCGCCCGGGCGATGGAGCGGCCGAGGCTGGTCTTGCCCACGCCGGGCGGCCCGATGAAACAGAGGATTGGCCCCTTCGGCGACTTCGTCAGCTGGCGCACCGCCAGGAATTCCAGGATGCGTTCCTTGATCTTCTGCAGGCCATGGTGATCTTCGTCGAGCACCTTCTCGGCGGCGCGCAGGTCGGTGACGTCCTCGCTGGAAACGTGCCAGGGAAGGGAGACGACCAGGTCGAGATAGCCGTGCAGCACCGAGATCTCTGGCGAGCCGGGTGGCATCCGTTCCAGGCGGTCGATGTCCTTGAGCAGGCGGTCCTCGATGGCTTCGGCCAGCTCCAGCGCCTTGACGCGTTCGCGCAGTTCGTCCAGCTCGCTGAGGTTCGCTTCTTCCCCACCCAGCTCTTCCTGGATGACGCGCATCTGTTCCTTCAGGTAGAACTCCTTCTGCCGCCGGTCGATCTGCTGCCGGACGCGTTGCCGGATCGAACGGTCCATGTCGAGGATCTCGATCTCCCGCTGCAACACCGTCGACAACTTCTCCAGGCGCATGTTCATCTGGATTGTCTCCAGCACGTCCTGCTTGTCGGTGACGCCGATGCCCAGGTTGGAGGCGACGATGTCCGCCATCCGGCCGGCATCCTCGACACCGCGCACCGTCAGGTTGACCTCGGGCGGCACCTTCTTGTCCAGCTCGACGTAGCGGTCGAAGAGATCGACCACACCGCTCATCAGGCCCTCTAGCTCCGGCGAGGGGAGGAAGTCCTCCTCCATCAAGGCGACCTCCACCCGGAGGTGCGGTTCGCTCTCGATGACGCGTTCGATCACCGCCCGCGATGAGCCCTCGATCAGGACTTTGATGGTGCTATCGGGCAGCTTGAGCATCTGCACGACCTCGCCGATCACGCCGACGCGATAGAGGTCCTCTTCCTTCGGGTCCTCACAGTCGGCCTGGCGCTGCGTGCAGAGGAACACCTGCTTGCCCTGCGCCATCGCCGCGTCGAGAGCCTTGATCGACCGCTCCCGCCCGACGTAAAGCGGGACGATCATATGGGGGAAGAGGACGACGTTCTTGAGGGGGAGGAGCGGGAGGTGAATGGTGGCCGGCGTGCCGGTCACAGTCGACAAGATCGTCCTACGCGGTCTGCTCGGGTGCGATCTCCTCGAGCTCTTCTTCCGAGTACATCTCGGGCTCCATGCTGAGGTTGACCGACTTCTCCGTGATGACGCATCGTTTGACCTCCGGGCGTGACGGAACTTCGAACATGGAGTTCAAGAGGATGTCCTCGATAATGCTCTTCAACCCGCGCGCCCCGGTGCCGCGCTGGAGCGCCTTCTTGGCGATCGCGGTCAGCGCCGCCGGCTCGAAGACCAGCTGAACGTCATCGAGCGCGAAGAACTTCTGGTACTGCTTGACGAAAGCGTTCTTGGGCTCGGTGAGGATCCGGATGATATCCGATTCGTCCAGGTAATCCAGGGTGACGCCGATCGGCAGCCGGCCGACGAATTCGGGGATCAGGCCGTACTTCAACAGGTCCATCGGCTGGAGCTGCTTGAGGATCTTGGTCGTCTCCTTCGTGCGATTGGAGTGGACCTCGGAGCCGAAGCCTATCTGCTTGTGGCCGATGCGGTGTTCGATGATCCGCTCCAGGCCGTCGAAGGCGCCGCCGCAGATAAAGAGGATGTTGGTGGTATTGATCTGGATGAAGTCCTGGTGGGGGTGTTTGCGACCGCCCTGCGGAGGAACGTTGGCAATGGTGCCCTCGAGGATCTTCAGCAACGCCTGTTGCACGCCCTCGCCCGAGACGTCGCGGGTGATCGAAGGGTTGTCCGACTTGCGTGCGATCTTGTCGATCTCGTCGATGTAGATGATGCCGCGCTCGGCGCGAGCGATATCGAAGTCGGCAGCCTGGATCAAGCGCAGCAGGATGTTCTCGACGTCTTCACCGACGTAACCGGCCTCCGTCAGGGAGGTGGCGTCGGCAATCGAGAAGGGGACGTCGATGATCTTGGCCAGCGTCTGCGCCAGGAGGGTCTTGCCGCAGCCGGTCGGGCCGACGAGCAGCACGTTCGACTTCTGCAGTTCGACGTCGCCCGCCATCTTGCTGTGGGCGATGCGCTTGTAGTGGTTGTAAACGGCGACCGAGAGCACGCGCTTCGCGTGGTCCTGGCCGATGACGTACTGGTCGAGCGCCGCGTTGATCGTCTTCGGGTT
>DATNNA010000058.1:0-9634 GCA_035602075.1 Binatus sp. (SeqCode)
GTGTGGAGCGCTTCGGCGATGAAGCCGTCACGACACCGCTGCCAGGGCACGCCCGGAAAGACGGCGGCGAGCGAGGGCAGCAAGCCCCGCAGCCGGTCGGAGGTCACCAGGCGCAGGCTGGTAAGCCCGCGGTCTTTCAGATCGCCGAGGAAAATCTCCCAAAACGTCGTGAGTGACTCCTCCGGCCGGATGGCAAAGCCGACCACCTCGCGATTCCCGGATTCCTCGATGCCAATGGCGACGACGATCTGGCAGGTCTGGACTTCACCGGCTTCACGGACCAGTGCCGGCGTCTCGACCAGCGTCAGGTACGGATAGGCCTCTCGGAGCGGTCGATGACGAAATGTTTCGACGCGAAGGTCCCAATCGCTCGCCTGGGCTTCGACAACGGCCGGGTCGGTCCCGGGGACACCAACGCTCTCCGCCAGGGCGTCAACCGTGCGTGTGCTGGCGCCGGCCAGGTAGGTCTGCTGGATCACGGACAGCAGCGCGTGTTCCACCGGGCGGCGTGGTGCCAGCAGCCGGCGCAGGTAGCTGCCACGATACGCGACCGGCAGGAGCGGCACGGGCGGCAGCCGCCGCCGGGACGCGTGCAGTCGTGGTGACGGCGGCCCCTCGGCAGGGTTGGTCGATGTCAAGAGACGCAGCGCCGGCGGTGAGGTGAGACGGCGACGCGCCTGAACCGGAGAGAGCAGCACGGACGCGGCGAGTGTCGCGAACCTGGGTGACATGATTTCCTCCTGTGTCGGCAACTTGTCAGCGGCGGACGGCATGCCCACGGGGCGAGATCGGACGGGCGCCACGACGAGGATCGCTGGCGACGACGAGCGGCCGTCCGGCCAGGGTCGAGCGGCTTTGCGGGGGTGGCAGCGTAGCCGATGTGACCATGGCCACAGGGTACGGAGCTCTTGGCGCCATGTCGTGATGCACCGGTGGCGGCTTCCATCCCTGCAGCTGCAGGCCCAGGCTGCAGGGGTGGTGGCTGGCAAAGACGAGCCGGCGGTGGTGATGGCGGCGCGCGAGGTTGGGGAGGGGGACTTTCTGTCCTCGCCTTACCGCCGCGACATCACCGACCGCCGACGTTGGGGTGCCCGGGGGAGAGCCAAACCCGAGCGTTTACAGAAGGAGGATATCGCCGCTCGAGCGTGGTTTCAGCGTGCGGTCGGCGGGGGGCCGCCTCCTGCAGCTGTAGGGCCCTACGCGGCGTCGAGCAAGGCGTAGCGGGCGGCGCAGACAAGCGCCTCCAGCTTGGAATGGGCGTCCAGTTTCTCGAGGATGTTCTGGACATGACCACGAACGGTGGTGAAGCCGATCCCGAGATCAGCCGCAATCGCGCGATTGTCGAGGCCCTCCGCCATCAAGGCGAGGACCTGCTTCTCGCGGCGGGTGAGGCTGTCGAGCAGGCGGCGACGCTCGTCGTCGTCACGCGCCATCTCGTGCGATCGCGCCAGCAGTCTCGCGAGTTGCGCCGCGGGAATCAGCATCTCCCCCTCAGCCGCGCGGCGAACCGCGTCGACGACGTCGGCCGTGGCACGGGACTTCGGCAGGTAGGCGCACGCACCGGCGCGAACCGCGGCAATCATGGCCGCCTCGCTCTCGTCGGCGCTGAGGAAGACGATCGCCACCTGTGGTTGATGTTCGCGGATGCGACCCGCGATGTCCGCCCCATCGCCATCCGGCAGATGCGAGTCCATCACGACGACCGCGGGCTGCTCGAGGGCCGACAACCGGACGGCGTCGGCGGTGGTCCCGGCGGTGCCGACCACCCGGATGTCGCCCGTCGCGTTGAGCATGGCGGCGAGCCCCTCCGCGACCAGGCGGTGGTCTTCGACGAGCAGCACGCTGATCGGTTGGTGCTCAGGCGGCAAGGGACAGACCATCCTTGTTGTCGGGGATCCAGTACTCGACGACGCAGCCGTTGCCCTCGGACGACGTGACGCGAAACCATCCGCCTGCCATCTCGGCACGCTCGCGCATAGAGACGAGGCCGAGGTGACCGGCGGCTGACCGGCCGGGATCGTGCTCGAAGCCGACGCCGTCGTCAGCGATCCGGGTCAAAATGCCATCATCCACCGCGGACACTGCACATTCGACGCGGCGGGCCCTGGCATGCTTGCGGACATTTCCCAGCGCCTCCTGCGCGATGCGGTAGGCGATAACCTGGGTCTCGGACGCGGGGTTGCGCTCCAGAGAGGTCTCCAGCTCGACGTCGATCGCACTCTCCCGTTTCATGACGTCGAGATACTCGCGCAACGCCGCCGGAAGCCCGCCTTCATCGAGCGCGGCCGGCCGCAGGTCGAAGAGCAGGTGGCGGAGCCGCTCCGTGGACTCCTGCACGCTGTGCGCCAAGAGGTCGAGCTGCTCGACCTGGGCGGCATCGCGCAGCGCGTTCCGTAGCGTGGACAGGCGGAGGCTGACGGCAAACATGGACTGGATCGTGTCGTCATGGATGTCGCGGGCGATCCCTCGTCGTTCCTCTTCCTGGGCATGAACGAGCCGGCGGAGCAGTGCCTGCCGGTTCTGGTCGACCTGTCTGAGTGTCTCGACGGTCTGCCGCAACGTCTCCTCGGTGCGACGGCGCTCCGTCACATCGACGGCAACGACGATAGCCCCCGCCGTGTTTCCCGCCGCGTCGCGAAAGGGCGCGAGGCTGAACGAGAACGATCGCTCGTCCTGGACCAGCTCCGCCCGTCCGTCGATCCCCGAGAGCGCACCGCGAATGCCCTCGACCACCCCCGGGTGGTCGACGAAGAGATCGGATGCCGACCAGCCCAGCGCCTCGCCCGGCTTCTTCCCGAGAGGGTCAGGACCGATCCCGGCGGAAAAGGTGATCACCCCGTCGCGGTCGATGGCAAACAGCACGATCGGAGCGCTGTCGATGATGGCCCGCACGCGGGCCTCACTCTCGCGGAGCAGGCCCTGCACCTGGAGCCGCTGCTCGAGCTCATTCCGGAACATCGTTTGCTTGCGGGACAGCTCGGCGGTCGCGGCTACGGCGCTTCGAGCGCGCGCGCGGCGCATGGACCAGGTCGGCGCCGCCATCAGTGCCAGCGACGCCAACGCGAGCGGCACATCGAGGCCTGGAGGGACGCGGCGCTCCATCAGCCAGGGTAGCCCGAGGATCAACGCCAGCAGGACCGCCAGTCCGGCGACTCCCGGCCAGGAGAACAGCCGGCGGATACCCGCGTCGACCGCCGAACGGCCGGCCTCCATGTCCGGTATAACGCGCGGTCAGGGTCGGCCCGGTCGCGGCCGGGTGACGGCCGAGTTACGGCCGGCGGTGGTGAGGGAAGCGCGCGAGGCTGTGGAGGGGGGACTTTGCTTCCTCGACTTATCGCCACGACCCTTCACCGACCGCCGACCAAGGTGGCTGCTCCGGGCTGCGACGTCCCCTGCTTGGATTCGACACTGCCCGCGGGCGAGTCCGCGCAGTTGTCGGCGGAGGGGTCAACCCGAGCGTTTTGCATGGACGAGGATATCGCCGCCGCAACGCGACGTCATCCGGCACGCGGAGGAGGGCCAAATCCATCAGTTGTAGGGCGCGCGGCACGACAATAGCGTCGTGGCCCGCATCGGTGTCTTCTGCGGATCCAGCGTGGGTGACCGCCCCGCTTATCGCCAGGCTGCCGTGGAGCTGGCCGGCGCGCTCGCGCGCCGCGGATTGGGTCTGGTCTACGGCGGCGCACGAGTCGGACTGATGGGGGTACTGGCGGATGCGATGCTGCAACACCGCGGCGAGGTGATCGGCGTGATTCCAAAGGCACTCCTCGACCTCGAGATCGCCCATGCCGGTCTCGCCGACTTGCGCGTCGTTGGCTCGATGCACGAACGCAAGGCGATCATGGTCGAGCTGGCAGACGGTTTCATCGCGATGCCCGGTGGCTATGGAACGCTGGAGGAATTCTGTGAGGTCCTCACCTGGGCTCAGCTTGGGCTACACCGAAAGCCGTGCGGGTTGCTCGACGTGGACTCGTACTTCGATCCGCTCCTGGCGCAGTTCGACGGCGCCGTATCGGCCGGATTTCTTCGGCCAGAAAACCGCGCGCTCCTGCTGACGGCGAACGACCCGGACGCTCTCCTCGACCTGTTCGCCTCGTACAAGCCGATCAGCGTGCCGAAGTGGATCACGCCGGCGCAAACCTGAACCCCGGCTAGCTTCGCCGAAGTCGCCCGACCCGATAGCCCACGCCGGCGCCGAGCACGACGGCCGCCAGCGCCAGCAGCGGCCAGGGATCGGATCCCGGGTGAGCCGGAGAGGTGGAGATCGTCGCCGCCGGTTGGATCCGGGCCAGCGGCACCGTCGCCTTGCCATCGCCGACGATCACCACGGCGTTCATGCCGTAGTGGAGCGGGCAGCTGTACGCGTAGATCCCCGCCGTGGGGAAGTGATGGGTCATGGACTCCCCCACCGCAAGGTTTGTCGGATTACCCCAGCCGCTGAAGGAGCCGGCCACCACGTGGGTCATACCGTCATCGTTCCTCCAGGTGACCTTGTCGCCGGGTTGGACGTACAGGATGGTCGGGCTGAAGCACCTCGCGGTGATATTCACCACCGTGCCCGCCCCTTGCGTATCGGGCTGAAAGCAGCCCCCGCCTCCGGCGAGCGCCGCTGTGCCGGCGAGAACCAGCAACGCTCCAGTGATGACGGGCAGAGCCAGGGCGATCAGTTGACGTCGCATGGGATGCCTCCTTGCTACCGCCGCTGGGGCGGAGCGGTCGATTCACCCTCCATACCCCGCCAACCGGGGCCTGGTTCCAAGAGCGCCCCCCGGCAGGTTTACGAAGGGCTGGCGGCTCCCGTCGCGCGCTCCCCTTCGCCGGCCGGCTCGCGAACGGGATCGAGCCGGTAGCCGGCGCCGCGCACGGTCACGATCTCGAAGCCGAGCTTGCCGAAGCGGCCCAGCTTCTCGCGAAGCCAGCGGATGTGGACGTCGACCGTCTTGCGGTCGCCCAGGTAGTTGTAGCCCCAGACTTGCTCGAGCAGGATCTCGCGCGTGAAGACCCGACCCGGGCGGCGCACCAGGTAGGCGAGCAGTTCCCACTCCTTCGGCGTCAGCTTCAGCTCGCTGTCGTCGATCATCGCCCGCCGGCCGGCCCGATCGATGCGCAGGCGGCCGAGCCGGTCCTCCTCAACCTCCGGACGCACATCCCGCTGCTCGCTTCGACGAAGTACCGCGGTCATCCGGGCAAACAACTCGCGCAGCGAGAACGGCTTCGTGATGTAGTCGTCGGCGCCGAGCTGCAACCCGACCACCTTATCGACCTCGCTCTCCTTGGCGGTCAGCATGATGATTGGAACGTTTCCCTCCTGGCGGAGGATGCGGCAAACCTCGAGCCCGTTGAGCTCGGGGAGCATCAGGTCCAGCAGGACCAGGTCCGGGCGAGAGCTGCGGGCTTTGGCCACCCCCTCCGCCCCATCCTGTGCGACGGTCACCACATATCCCTCTTTCTTGAGGTTGAACGTCAGCGTGTCACGGATGGTCGCGTCATCCTCGACGACAAGGATGCGCTTGGGCAATCTAACTGAGCTCCACGATCCGTCCGGTGTGAAGGAAGACGACGTCTTCGGCGATGTTCGTCACCCGGTCGGCGATCCGCTCCAGGTCCTTGGCGAGGAAGAGCAGGATGGCCGCCCGCTGCACGTTGGCCGGATCCTGCACCATGAAGCCCACCAGCTCGTCCCAGATCTTGTGATAGAGCGCGTCGACCTCGTCGTCGCGTTCAGCGATGGCGCGCGCGCGATCCTGGTCGGCCTCGATCACCGCGCCCAGGATCTCGTGCACCTGAGATTCGGTGATGGCAGCCATCTTGGGCAGATCGATGTAGGGTTTGAGCTGCGGCAGGTCGTTGAGCCTGAGCGCGGCCCGGGCGATACCCACGGCATGGTCGCCCATCCGCTCCAGCTCGAGCACCATGTGCTGAAAGCTGACGATCAGGCGCAGGTCGCGGGCCACCGGCTGTTGGGTGGCCATGATCATGAAGGCGCGCTCCCGCAATTGGCGATGCAGCTCGTTGACCTCCTGGTCGCGCGCGATCACTTCCCTGGCGAGCGCGTTGTTGCGATCGACCAGGGCGCGCATCGACTCAGCGATCGCTTGCTCGACCATGCTGCCCATGCGAACGACGCCCGACTTCAGTTCGGCAAGTTCATGATCAAAGAGAGTCCGAGTGGTTGCCACGACGCTTGTTCTTACCCGAATCGGCCGGTAATGTAATCCTCGGTCCGGCCGTCCTTGGGGCGGTTGAAGATATCGTCGGTCGGGCCGAACTCGATCACCTCTCCCGCCCGTTTCTGGTTCATCAGCATGAATGCCGTGGAATCCGAAACGCGAGAGGCCTGCTGCATGTTGTGCGTCACGATCACGATCGTATACCGCTTCTTGAGTTCTTGCATGAGTTCTTCGATGCGCAGTGTGGCGATCGGATCCAGCGCCGACGCCGGCTCATCCATCAGGATCACCTCCGGCTTGACGGCGAGAGCGCGCGCCAGGCAGAGCCGCTGCTGCTGGCCGCCCGAGAGGTTGAGCGCCGAGCGGCGCAGCCGATCCTTGACCTCGTCCCACAGCCCGGTGTCCTTCAGGCTCTCCTCGACGATCTGGTTGATCTGCTCTTTCGACCAGCCCAGGATGTGGGGGCCGTAGGCGACGTTGTCGTAGATCGACTTGGGGAAGGGATTCGCCCGCTGGAAGAGCATGCCCACCTGGCGGCGCAGGTTGATGACATCGATATCCGGCGAGAGCACGTTGTTGCCGTCGAGCAGCACCTCGCCGGTGGCCCGCGTGCCAGGGGTGAGATCGTGCATCCGGTTGAAGATGCGAAGGAAGGTCGTCTTGCCGCAGCCCGAGGGGCCGATCAGCGCGGTAATCTTGCGCGCCTGCACCGCCAGCGAGGCGTCGTGGAGCGCCTGGAAATCGCCGTACCAGAAGTTGACGTGGCGCGCGTCGAGCTTGATCTCGACGTCGGCGTCCCGCGCGGGGGGTGGCGCGACCTCAGTTTGCATGCTGGTAGTTGCGATCATTCTCCCACTGGATGGCCTAGCGCTGACTCCGCCGGACGTAGATCCGGGCCAGGATGTTGGTGGCCGCGACGAGGGCCACGAGCAGCAGCGCGGCGGCCCAGGCCTGCTGCTGCAGGTTGGGGTAGGGGACGAGTGCATTCCTGAAGATGGTCAGTGACAGCGCACCCATCGGTTGCAGGGGGTTGGTCTGGACGATGTCGTTGCCGAACGCCGTGAAGAGCAGCGGGGCGGTCTCTCCCGCGGCACGCGCCATCGCCAGCAGCGCCCCGGTGACGATGCCACCCAGCGCCGCCGGGACGACGATTTCCAGGGTCACCCGCCAGCGTGGGGCGCCCAGAGCCAGCCCCGCTTCACGGAGAGAATTGGGGACGAGGACGAGGGCGGTCTCGGTGGCCCGCAGGATCACCGGCAACATGAGCACGGCGAGCGCGATCGACGCCGAGAGCGCCGAAAAGTGATGCGTTGTGAGCACGACGACGGTGTAGCCGAAGATGCCGAAGGCAATCGATGGGAGCCCGGTGAAGACGTCGCTGATGAAGCGCACGGTGTTTCCGATCGGGTTGCGTCCGTACTCGGACAGGAAGATGCCGATCAGGGCGCCGACGGGAACCGCCAGGAGCGAGCCGATGCCGACGATCTCCAGCGTGCCGATGATGGCATTGAGCACGCCGCCACCGGGAACGCCCTGCGGGTAGGGCGGATCGGTGAAGAAGCCCGGGGTGAGCATTCCCGGTAGGCCGTTGATCAGAACGAACAGCAACAGGACCAGGACCGGGATGGCGGCCACGCTGACGCAGAGCACGATCAGCCCGGCGACGAGGCGATCAACCAGGGCCCGGATCAGTGGGAGGCTCATGCCCCCGTGGGCTCCGACCCGCTGAACCGCCAGACCAACAGCCGGGCGATGACGTTCACGGCGATCGTGATGAGGACCAGGACCAAGCCAAGGTAAAAGAGCGAGCCGAGGTAGACATCGCCAACCGCTTCGGTGAATTCGTTGGCGATCACGCTCGGCAGGGTATATCCCGACGCGAACAGCGAAGTCGTGATCTGCGGCCGGTTGCCAATCACCATGGTCACCGCGATCGTTTCGCCCAGGGCGCGTCCAAGGGACAGCAGGACCGCGCCGGTGATCCCCACCCGTGCGTAGGGCAAGATGACCGACCAGATCGTCTCGGCGTTGGTCGCGCCCAGCGCCAGGCTGGCCTCCCGGAGCGACCGCGGGACGGCCTGGATGACGTCGCGGGAGAGCGCAACCATGATGGGGAGCACCATGATCGCCAGCACGACACCGGCCGTGAGGAAGCCATAGCCGCTGGCGCTGCCCTGGAAAAAGGGAAGAAAGCCCAGCGTGTGGTTGAGGAACGGATCGACGTTGTCACGCATCAACGGGGTCAGCGTGAAGAACGCCCACAAGCCGATGACGACGCTTGGGATGCCCGCCAGCAGTTCGATGGCGAAGGAGAGCGGGCCCCGGAGGAATCGCAGACGGGCATCCTCGGCCAGGAAGAGGGCGGCGCCCAGGCCAATCGGGAAGGCGATCACCAAGGCGATCGCCGAGGTAACCAGCGTGCCGTAGATCGCGGGCAGGGCGCCAAACTGGCTACGAACCGGATCCCACGTTCGGCTGATAAAGAAGCCGAACCCGAATTTGGTGATGGCTGGGAGCGCGGGGATGAACAAGGCGATGATGAAGACGCCCGCGATGAGCAGGATGAGGGCAGCGGCGCCGTAGGCAATCGCGAGGAAGATGCGGTCACCGGAGATCAGCCGCCGCTGGCGGCTCGTGCCTACCAGCGGCGGCGGGGCTACCCGCTCGGCAGTCCCCATACTCATTCGGTCGAGATTACGAAACGCTGAGGAGGGCTGTTCCTCCTGAGGTGACCTGCTTGAGGACGAGCAGATCGTAGGAGGCCATGCTGCTCGGCAGCGCGGCGTAGTGGAGGTTGACGGCGTACCCCTGGCCCTCGGCGGTGGTCAGCCAGTACAGGAAATCAACCAGGGCGGTGCCCTTGGTCTTGTTGGCCTGATCTACGTAGAGGATGATCCAGCTGTAACCGCTGATTGGGGCACTGTCCTTGCCGGATGCGTTGACGATGGAAAACTGGCTCGGGGAGCTCCCGACGAATGCCTTGGCGGCGGACGTCGCCCCTGCCGCGCTCGGGATGACGAAGTTGCCGTCTCGGTTCTTGAGGGCCGCCTGCTTCATCTTGGTCTGCAGGACGTAGGCGAGTTCGACGTAGCCGATCGCGCCCGGCGTCTGCGTGATCCTGGTGGCGACACCCGCGTTCCCCTGGGCGCCGTCGCCGACGGGCCAGCTGATGGATTTTCCGGGCCCGCCCGTCTTGGCCTTCCAATCGGCGCTGACACTCGAGAGGTAGTCCGTGAAGATGTAGGTCGTGCCGCTGCCGTCCGAGCGGTGGACGACGCGGATGTCCTGGTTCGGCAGGCTGACGCCGCTGTTGACGGCCGCGAGCGCCGGGTCATTCCATTTGGTGATCTTGCCCAGGAAGATGCCGGCGATGGTGTCCGGCGTCAGCTTGAGCTGGCCGTCCGCGACACTGTCCAGGTTGTAGGCGAGCGACTCCGTTCCGAGCGTGCTGGCGACCTGTATGA
>DATNNA010000059.1:0-3828 GCA_035602075.1 Binatus sp. (SeqCode)
GAGGTGAGAGTGCCAAGAGAAAAGAGGATGGTCTGGATGCCGAACGGGTTGATGAACGCCAGCACGAAGCCCGCGCCGATCGCCGCGGCGAGCGCCGTCAGCCGGCGCCGCGGCATGGTGCCCTCGCGCGACCGCCACGCGTCGAACGCCTCGCCGGCGACAAAGATCCCGCTGATGATGACCCCGACGACGAACGCCGAGTGCAGGTTCGCCCAGAGCCAGATGAAGGGTGGCAACATCCACGCGTGGAGCCGGCCTGCCCGGTATTCGCTCAGCCCGAGCAGGAGCAGGCCGCAGAACAGCACGTTGAGCAGCTGGGGCCGCGCCCCCCAGGCGGTGGAGCCGGCCAGCGCGCCGACCAGAGTCAGGACCGAAGCGGCCGACGGCGGCAATCCGGTTCGGCGAAGGAGCAGGTAGAGGCAGATGGCGGACGCCACCACCACCCCTGCGAAGACGGCGACCAGCCACGGCAGGCCGCCCGCCCGAAAGAGCAGGTACATGGCGAGGTCGGCCAGCCATTCGTGCATCACCCAGGGTTGGCCGGCGGCGCTGAACGAATACACGTCGACGTGCGGGATCGAGCTCGTGCCGACCATCAGCCTCCCGTTCGCCAGGTGCCACCAGAGGTCGGGATCGAGCGGCGGCACCGCCGCCAGGCTGAAAATGGCCGTGAACAGGAGGACCCGAAGCACGACCGTGCTGGTGACGCGGCGAAGCAGAGCCCCCACCCTACCCTCCCCCTGAGGGGGAGGGACCTTGGCCACCCTCGCGCATCACCCGAATGACGAAACGGGGCAGAGCGATCATGCGGCGCCAGCGCCAGGGCTCGCGGCTCAGGCGATACAGCCACTCCAGCCCCGAATTCCGCATCCAGCGGGGCGCCCGGCGTACCCGGCCCGAGATGAAGTCGAACGCCCCGCCCACACCCATGCCTACGGTGGCGCCGGACGGGCCCAGGTTCCGCGCCAGCCAGGCCTCCTCGGCGCCGGCGCCGTAGGCCAAAAAGAGCAACTGGGCGCCGCTCGAGCGCACCGCCTCGATGGTGGCCGCGTCACTCCCGGGATCCGGGGAGCCGGCGGACGTTCCGGCCAGGATGAAGCCGGGGTACGCCTGGCGCAGGGCCCGGCCGGCCGCTTCCGCCACGCCCGGTCCGCCGCCGAGGAAGAAGAAGCGCCAGCCTTCGGCGGCGCCCCGGACCGCCAGCGCCTTGACGAAGTCGACGCCGGTCACCCGCTCCGGCAGAGGATGGCCCATACGGCGGGCCGCCCACACCACTCCCGCGCCGTCGGCGAGCGCCAGGTCGGCGCCTCGAAGCACGGCGCCGAAGGCGGGGTCGCGCCCGGCGTGCATGACCCGCTCCGGGTTGACGCTGATCACCAGGCGGGGACGACCTTCGGCGATGGCACGGGCGACCCAGTCCACCGCCCCGGCCTCGGTCAGCGGGTCGATCGGCACTCCCAGTAGGGTGAAGCGCGTCACGCCGCGAGTGCCTGCCGGTAGACCTCCGCGGTCTCGCGCCCGAGGCGCGCGATGCTGAACGCTTTCGAACGCAAAAGCCCGGCCTTGCGCAGTCGCGCCTGATCGTCGTCGAAACGAAGGATTCGCTCCATGGCCTGGGTCAGTTCCTCGATGCTTTCCGTCCGCAGCACGACACCGGCATCGTCGACGAGCTCGGCCAGCGCCTCGGCCGACGAGACGATCACGGGCACGCCGCAGGACATCGCTTCCAGCACGGGGAGCCCGAAGCCCTCGTAACGAGACGGATAGACGAACACCGAGGCGCCGCTGTAGATCGCCGGTAGCACATCGCGCGGGACATAGTCGAGGGCGATGATGTGCGCGCGCGGTCCGGGCTTGCGCAGCGCTTTCGCCAGGCGCTCGGCGCCGCGGTTGGTCCGGCCGACGTACACGAGTGCCGAATCATCCACGAGGTCGGGCGGGAGCAACTCGTAGGCGGCGCGCAATCGGGCGAGGTCTTTCCGCGGATCGATGGTCCCCACATAGAGGATGTAGCGGTCGGGTAGCCCGAACTGCTTTCGCACGCTCGCAATCTCAGCGGCCGGCCGTGGCGTAAAGATCGGATCCGCGCAGAGGGGCACGTAGGCGACCCGCTCCGGCGCGATATGGTACAGGTCGATGAGCTGCCGGCAGATCGCTTGCGAAGAGACCATGACCCGCCGTGCGCGGCGGATGCTCTTCGGCCCAAGGGTCCCGAAGTACCAGCGGGCACGCGGGTGCATATCCGCGGGACGGATGCGATAGGCCAGGTCGGGCACGGTCAGCACCAGTGGGACGCCGCTGAGCATCGGCGCGACGCCGAGCACCGAGTGCAGCAGCGGAAGAGCGCGCGGGTAGGCGCCGAACCGCCATGGGAACGACCATTGTTCCCGACCCAACCGCAGCCCCCGTGGCACCCGCGGAAATGGGACCAGGCGATGGCCCTCGGCCGCATCGCCGAGGTCGGGAATGACATCACTCGGCACCAGTACGTCAACCGATGCACCGACGGTGTGCAGGCCTCGAAGGATGTGCAACGCGTGATGCTCGAGCCCGGTAAAGGGCCGAGCCGCGAACAACAGGTCGACCGCGATGCCCTCGGGCAACGCATGACTGCTCGACATTTCCGCGATGCTAGCGGAAGCACGAGGCCGACGGCCGAGCCGCCGGTCGCGGCGATGGTGACGTGATCGTCGGCATCGACGGCACGCCCGCTGTGCGGCAACACCTGACCGGAACCGAGGTCTACGCCCGGAGCATCATCCAAGCCCTGTCCGCCTCGAGGGGCAACCGAACCCTGCGGGTCTATGCCAATGCGGTCGACGCGCCGCCCTGGCTGCCGGCCGGGGTCGAGTGGCGCGGCATCCCCTTTCCGCGGCTATGGACGCACTGGCGACTTCGGCAGGCCCTGCGACGGGAGCGCCCGGACGTGACCTTCATTCCGAGCCACGTGCTCCCCGTCGCGCTCGGGCTGAGATCGGTGGTCACCATCCACGACCTCGGTCACCGGCATGAGCCGCGCTCCTACTCTCGCACCGCCCGCTGGTACCTGGAGGCGACGACCCGCTATGCGGCGCGTCGCGCCAATCGCCTGATCGCCGTTTCGCAGTCGACCGCCGACGACCTGACGCGCCTGTACGACGTGCCCGGCGGCCGGATCGCCGTCGTGTACTCCGGCGTCGACGCGCGGATGCGGCCGCAGGACCCGTCCAGAGTGGCCGAGGTGCTGGAGCGTCTGAAGATCGGCGGTGCGTACTTTCTCTACGTGGGCCGCAACCACCCACGAAAGAACCTGACGATGTTGCGCCGCGCCTTCGACGAGGCGCGCCGGCGCGGCCTCGACGCGGAGCTGGTCCTGGCCGGACCGGGCCACGACGCCGCCTCGGCCGGCAGCGCGACGGTGCTGCCCTACGTGCCCGCCGATGACCTGCCCGCCCTCTACGCGGGCGCCATCGCGCTGACGCTTCCCTCGCGCTTCGAGGGCTTCGGCTTTCCCGCTCTCGAAGCGATGGCCTGCGGCACCGCCGTGATCGCATCCACCGCCGGCGCGCTCCCCGAGATCGTCGGGACCGCCGGCGTGCTGCTCAGCCCCGACGACGCGGGGGCCTGGAGCCAGGCGATGCTCGAGCTGGCGGGTGACGGCGCGTTGCAGCGGCGCCTGATCGAATCGGGACGCGCGCGCAGCGCCGAATTCAGCTGGGGAAATGCGGCGGACAAGACCTGGCGTGTGCTCGACACGGTGGCCGGCAAGACGTCGTGAGCACCGACGCCGCGGCGCTGGCCACGGTGCTATCGAGAGCCGGGTTCATTGCGCCGGAAGATGAGGCTGCC
>DATNNA010000060.1:0-12389 GCA_035602075.1 Binatus sp. (SeqCode)
CCGTTCTCCTCCCCCAGCCGGTTCTCGACCGGCACTCTGCAGTCCTGGAACACCAACTCGGCCGTGTCGGACGCTCGCCAGCCCAGCTTGTTCAGCTTGCGGCCGACGCCGTAGCCTGGAGTCCCACGTTCGACGACCAGAACCGACAACCCTTGATGGCCGCCCTCCGGCTTCGTCCGGACCAGGATGACGACCAGGTCGGCGTTGACGCCGTTGGTGATGAACATCTTGGTGCCGCTGACGATATAGACATCACCGTCGCGGCGGGCAATGGTCTGCACATGCGCGATATCCGAGCCGCCCGATGGCTCCGTCACGCCAAGCGCGACGATCTTCTCGCCCTTGATGGCGGGAGGCAGCCAGCGCTGCCGTTGTGCGTCGTTGCCGTTTTCATTGATCGGGGGCGTGGCAATCGCGACATGGGCACCAATTCCCGCCGCCACCCCTCCCGATCCGCATCGGGCGAGTTCCTCGAACAGGATCGCTTCGTAGATGACGCCGGCGTTCGTTCCGCCATATTGCTCGGCATACTTCAAGCCCAGAAGGTCCAGTGCGCCGAATCGCTTGAACAAGTCGCGCGGAAATTGCTGGGCTTCTTCCCACTCGTCGACGTGAGGACGGACCTCCTTATCGATGAAGCGACGGACGGTGCCTCGGAACTCCTCGTGCTCCGGCGCGAAGAGGTGCGAACGCGGCACGCCTAGCTTTGCCAGTAGTTCGCGAACTCCGGGTATTGGTCGGCGGACGCGGTCGCCAGTGCGTCTGGCATCCGCATGAACATGCCGCGTGCGTCAGCCAGCACGGTGCCGTCCATCAGCTCGACCGCGCCGACCGCATCAATGGCGCCGTCTCGTTCCCGGGCGATCTCTCCCCAGACTCGGAGCGGCTGATCGATCGGGGCCGGTCTCCGATAGCGGATGTCGAGCTTCCCCGTTATCAGCCATTCGCGGCGAAGCGCACCGGTTCGGCTCATCGTTTCATCGAGCATCGTGGCCAGGATCCCACCGTGCAGCACACCCGGGAATCCCTGGTAGCGCTCAGACGGCTGGTAGTTCGCGACGATGCGCTCGCCCTCTCGCCGGAAAGTCAGTTTGAGCCCGGATTCGTTGCGGTGGCCGCAGGCGAAGCAGCGCTGGTATGTGGTTTCATCATTGAGTTTGTCGGGGTCTTGCACGGCCGCGACCAGTTTATCAGCCGATCTGGGAGAAACCAGCACGTGGATCGACGGTCGGAAGCCATTGCGCAGTTGCTCGAAACGGCGCTCGCGGAACGCTTCGCCACGCCCGTCATCGAACTGCTCCAGGCCATGCCGATCCCGCTCGCTGTCGTCGAGGCCGGGGACCTTCGTGCCCTCGCCGTGAATGAGTTGATGGCCCGGGTGTTGCAACGAGCCGACGCGGCCGGCCTCACCATTTCCTCCCTCTTGCCACCGGCGCATCCTCTGTCAGACCCCCGTCCCTTCCGGTCCGTCGCGGCGGACGGGCAACCGTTTGCGGCCACCGTGGTCATCGACGGCCAGACCTGGGAGTGGTTTATCCGTCCTCTCAAGGGCCCGGGCCGCTCGGTCGAGCACTTCCTGACGGGCCTGGTTGCGAGCCCGGTCGCGCCGCTCGACACCGACGTGGCGCGCCTTCGCGACACGAATGCCGCCAAGACGGAGTTCCTGAACATGGCGGCGCACGAGTTGCGGACCCCGCTGAGCGTGATCCTCGGCTACGGCTCCATGCTCGTCCAGGGCGGTCTGAGTCCCGAGCACCAGAAGCTGGCCGGAACGCGCATCTACGAGAAGGCGCGCCAGCTGAGCCGGCTGATCATGGATATGAGCCTGGTCGGCCGTTTCGATGAACTGGGGCCGTCGATGGCACGGGAACCGATCGACCTGGTCGGGCTCCTCGAGCCGATGGTCAAAGATCAGCAGCGCCGCTTTGCCGACCTGGCGATTGAGCTCAGCTTCGATGTTCCCCACGCCATGGTCAACGGCAATACCTACTGGTTGCACCTCGCGATCCGCGAACTGCTCGACAATGCCGTCCGCTTCCGGCCGGGCCCGACGGGGCGGATCGACGTGAGCTTGACCGAGGTTGGCGCCACCTGGCGCGTCAGCGTCCTCGATGACGGGTTTGGGATCGAGCCGCAGAATCAAGGTCAGCTCTTCAAGCGCTTCGCTCGAATCGAGACCGACGCTAACCGACACCTGGTCGGGATGGGGATCGGCCTCTACATCGTCCAGGAGGTCGCGCGCGCCCACGCCGGCCGGGTGCTGGTAGACAGCCGTCCGGGGGCTGGAAGTGAGTTCACGCTCGAATTGGCCAAACTGGAACAGAAAGGTGATAGCCGCCAGGGGTGACAGGCGTAAAGGTCGCGATCTATAGTTGAGGCGTCCTTAAGGACAGCCCCCCATGCTGAAAGTGCTCGCCCTGCTGGCCTTCGGCTATCTCCTCGGCTCCGTCCCATCTGGCTGGCTGGTGATGAAGGTCTATCGCAATCAAGACCTTCGCAAGCTGGGCAGCGGCAACATCGGGGCCGCCAACGTCTTTCGCGCGGGCGGCCCGGGCGCCTTCGCCCTGACCCTTACCGCCGACGGGCTCAAGGGATTCATCCCCGTCATGCTCGGCATTCTGCTTGGCCTGGGGGACAACGAGATCGCCCTCGCGGCGATCGGGCTGGCGGCTGTGATCGGGCACAACTGGCCCCTCTTTCTCGGCTTCAAGGGCGGCAAGGGCGTCGCGACTTCTGGCGGCGTGCTGCTAGCGCTCGCCCCGGTGGCGCTCGTGCTCGCTCTCGTGACCTGGTTCCTGATCATCCGCCTCACCAAGGTGGCCTCGCTCGCCTCGTTGAGCGCTGTCGCCGTCGGTTTCGTCAGCTTGATCGTGCTCCACCTTATCGGCTGGCAGGCATGGCGTCCGGTGGGGTGGCCGGTGATCATCCTGGGGGTTACCCTCGCCGGCCTGGTGCTCATCCGGCACCGGACCAACATCGAGCGGCTCGCCCACGGCCGAGAGCTGAAGATCACGACACACTGATGCCCGAGCGTCCCGCGGCGGCGCCTCCCCTCCGCATCCTCTTCTTCGGCGCCGGCGCGGTGGGCTCCCTCCTCGGCGCCCGCCTGGCTCAGACCGGGAGCGAGGTCACATTGGTGGGGCGTGCCTCACACGTCGAAGCGGTGACACGCGATGGCATCCGCATGGTCGTGGCAGGCAGGGTCAGCAGCCAATCGGTCCGGGCGGCGCGACCGACCCTCGCCGATGCCGGCGGCCCGTTCGATTACGTCTTCCTCACCGTCAAGGGCTACGACACACTGGACGCGATCGAGCAGCTGCAACTGGTGCTGCGTCCGGGCACGATCCTTGGCAGTTTTCAAAATGGCGTGGGAAACGAGGAAGCCATTACCGCGGCGTTGCCCGAACAGGCCCTGCTGGCCGGCAGTCTGACCGTGCCGGTCAGCCTGGACGAGCCGGGCACCATCCAGCTGCATTCTCGGCGCGGCGGGGTGGCGCTCGCTCCCGTCTCACCTGAAGTCAACGTCGCCCCACTCGTCCGCAAGATGCGCGATGCCGGCTTCAAGTCCCGCCGCTACACCGACTTTCGCGCGATGAAATGGTCGAAGCTCCTCTTCAACATTCTCGGGAACGCCCAGAGCGCCATCCTGGACCTACCCCCGAGCCACGTCTTTGCCGACAGCGAGCTTTTCCGCTACGAGCGGGCTGCGTTCCGCGAAGCCACCGGCGTCATGGACCGGATGCGCATCGCCGTGGTCGCGCTCCCCGGCTTGCCGGCACCCACGCTGCGGCGCGCGATGAGCTTGCCGAGCCTGCTGGCCCAGATGCTCCTCGAGCCGCGGCTCGGTGGCGCCCGTGGCAACAAGATGCCGTCCCTGTGGTGGGACATCAGCCGCGGCAAAGGCAGGACGGAGGCCGCCTTCCTCAACGGCGCCGTCGTCGACGCGGGCCGCCGCTACGACGTCCCGACGCCGGTCAACTCCGTGCTCTGGGCGATCCTGGAAAAGTCGACGAAGCTCCCGTCCGAGTGGGAGCGCTATCGCCGGCAACCCGACCGGCTGAAAGCGCTCCTTCGAACCGCTCTAAAGCTCTAGGGTCGGAATCCTCTACCTACGGACGGCCGCCCTCTCAGTCGACGGCTGTCGCCCGATTTGATAGAGCACCAGGTAGACGACTGTCGCCACGATCGCGCCGGCAAAGAAGCTCAGGTCGCCGAGCTGCGGGTAGTTCTTGGGAACCCAGCCGAGCGGGATGGGGTCGGCCTGGTCCCAGAACGGGTAGGTCGCGATGATCCCCAGCAGCATGGCGATGAATCCTTTCCAGTTTCGATGCTTTGTGTCGTAGAAGATGGACTCCGGGTACCGGCCCCGGTGGAGGAAATAGTCGGTGATGATCACCGCCAGCCAGGGCGTGATCCAGTACGTGATCAGGAGCAGGAAGTTCTCGTATTTGGTTCCCGGTCCGACGTTGGCCTGTAAAGCCAGCCCGATAATCAGCCCGATCGCCCCGAACACCACGGCCGAAATTGCCCGCCGCTTCTCGACGGCCACCTTGATGCCAAGGGTCAGGAACGCCATCGAGCCGGAATAGATGTTGAGCACGTTGGCCGCCACCGCTCCTAGCGCGATTCCGAGGAGAACGAGGACCTGCAGGATGAAGGGCAACGGATTCGTGAACTGCTCCGTTGGATTGGTCCCCGTTGAAAAGGTCGCCGCAGCGGCTCCGGCAATCTCGAGCACTGTGCAGGAAACGAATACGCCGAGGCCGGCCGCCAGTCCAACGCTCCTGGGGTTTGCATTCCTCGGCAGGTAGCGGCTGTAGTCCGACGCAAATGGATTCCAGCCGATCGCGTAACCGAACGAGATAAAGACCGCCAGGATGAAGGCGCCGGAGGCACCGCCATACGGGACAATAGCCTTCGGGTTGAAGCCCAACCCTGGGTTCGACTGCACCAGGATGATCACCGTTGCGAGTCCGAAGACGATGGTCAGGTAAGGGAAGATAATCCGCTCGAACGAGTGGATCATGTTGTGCCCGATAAAGGCAATGAGCACCTGGGCGACCACGACGATCGTGAAGGCCACCTGGAAGCTGAGGATGGCGTGATGGTTATTCAGGATCGACGTCAGTGTCACCAGCGCGAAGGTGCCGCTGACGCTGTTCACGATGAACCAGCCGAAGCTGGCCGTCAGCCAGCTCAGCCCCGCCGGCAAGAAGTTCCCCAAAAACCCGAATGCAGCGCGTCCTTCCACCATCTGGGGCACCCCGAAGCGCGGCCCCATCGTGGAAAGGATCGCGTGCGTGATCGAACCGAGCGCGGTCCCGATGATGCAGCCGAGCACCGTGAGCCAGAAGCCGCCGCCAAAAAGGATGATGGGCAAAGCGCCAACGTAAACGGTCGCGAACTCCATATTGGGCGACATCCACGTCCAGAACAGCTGGAGCGGAGTTCCGTGCCGCTCGCGGTCGGGGATGTACTCAATCCCCCCGGGCTCGATGGCCGTGACCCTCGAGCCGTATTCCCCTTCGCGAACAGGTACCTGCGCGTCGACGTCAGCGCTTGTGGCCACAGTCCCTCTCCCCATTCCCCACTCTGGTTGCCAGCTTGGACCGAATTTTAGGGGGTTGGCCACCATGTGTCCAGCGCGTCGTTTTAGACTTCCAGCGTGCCCGATCTCCTGATCACCAACGCCCGGCTCCCGCGATCGGCGGCGCTTGTTTCGGTGGCGATCGAGGGTGGCCGGATCGTATCCCCTCCGCCCGCCGGAGCGACCCAGCCGGCCAGCGTGATCGACGCCCGAGGGGGTCTGCTCACGCCGGCCCTGGTTGAGCCGCACATCCACCTCGATGCCGTTCTCACGGTTGGACAGCCGCGGCACAACCTCAGTGGGTCGCTCTTCGAGGGCATCGCGATCTGGGGCGAGCGGGTCAAGGACCTGACGGTCGACGACGTCAAGCGTCGGGTCTCTCAGGTCCTCCGTTGGCAGGTCGCCAATGGCGTCCTCTTCGTCCGCAGCCACGTCGACGTCTGCGATCCGAAACTCACCGCATTGCGGGCGCTGCTCGAAGTCAGGCAGGAATTTGCCGATCAAATCACGATCCAGCTCGTCGCTTTTCCGCAGCAAGGCATCCAGTCCTTCCCCGACGGCGAAGCATTGATGCGGAAGGCTGTCGAGTTGGGCGCCGACGTCGTCGGCGGGATCCCGCATTTCGAACTGACACGAGAGTACGGCGAACAGTCGGTGAAGTTCGCCGTGGCGCTCGCGCACGAATTCAACAAGCTGGTCGACATCCATTGCGACGAGACCGACGACGAACACTCGCGATTCCTCGAGGTACTCGCCGCCGAGACCATCCGCCTCAACATGCAAGGGCGCGTGACGGCCAGCCATACGACCGCGATGCATTCCTACAACAATGCCTACGCCGGCCGGCTGATCGTCAATGTCCGACGCGCCGGTTTGCATATGGTGACCAACCCGCTGGACAACGCCGTGCTGCAGGGGCGCTTCGATCACTATCCGATCCGCCGCGGGCACACCCGCGTCAAGGAGTTGCTCGCCGCGGGGGTCAATGTCTGTCTCGGCCACGACTCGGTGATGGACCCGTGGTACCCACTCGGCAAAGCGGACCCGCTCCAGGCCGCCTTCACCCTCGCCCATTACGGGCAGATGTCCGGCTACGAAGAGATCCGAACCCTGGTCGACATGATCACGGTCAACGGCGCGCGGGCCCTTGGGCTGACCGACTACGGGCTGGAGCCCGGCTGCCGGGCGGACCTCGTCCTCTTCGACGCGCCGACGGAGAGCGACGCGATCCGCCTGATGGCGTCACGCCGGCTCGTGATCCGCGGGGGCAAGGTCGTGGCGCGGACCGAGCCGCCCAGGCATCTCGTCACCTGGAAGGGGCGAGAGGAGCCGGTCGACTTCATGCCCAACCGGCCTGACTGACCCGGCTCAGGGATCGTCGACGGCCTTTCCGAGAACATCGGGTATGTGCCGTGACGGGTGGGTAAGCAGCGGGATGGCCTCTCGGATGTATTCCGCACCGGAGCCCACGGTCCAGATCACGGCGATCAGCAGTCCCCAAACAGCTACCGTGAATGGTCCCATAGGGGCCACCAGCCAGCTACCGGGGGGCGTGTGGCTGCTGAGGAAGCCACCCTGGCGAGCATCGCCCTCGAGCAAAACCAGGAAGAGGGCGACGATCGTGATGATCGTCTTGGCCTTTCCCCAGCCACCGGCCGGGATCACGACGCCAAGGGCCGCCGCGTAACTGCGCAGCCCCGTCACCAGAAATTCGCGGGCGATGATCACCGCCGCCATCCAACCCGGAGCCAGATGGGCGGCCGCGAGGGCGACCAGCAGGACCGCGATCAGGATCTTGTCGGCGGTCGTGTCGAGATAGATGCCGAAGGGTGACACCTGCTTGCCGCGCCGTGCGATCTCTCCGTCGAGCGTGTCGGTGAAGGAGGCGAGCACGAAGAGCACGGCCGCCGCCAGGTAGCCATAGCGACCGCCCGAAACGATCAGGACGTAGAGGATGGGGGCCGCCACGATTCGGGAGAAGCTGAGCAGGTTCGGAGCCGACCAGAGAGATGCCACGGTGATCAGCGCCGCCGTGCCGCGACATGGAGCGCGACGATCCCGAACGTCATGCGATCGACCGATACGGTGAAGCCCAGATCCTCGAGCTGCCGCGCCAGCTCAGCTGGCTGGGGAAAGGCCTGCACCGTCTCCGCCAGGTAGCGGTATGCCGATGCTTCGTCGGCGCTTCGCATGCCGGCAATGGCCGGCATGACGCGGCTGAGATAGAGGCGATAGGCGCGCATCCACAGGCCTCGCGGCGGCGGGGCGAACTCGAGGATCACGAGGCGCCCGCCCGGGCGCAGGACCCGCAACATCTCGCGCAGCGCGGTTTCGCGGTCGACGAGATTGCGCAACCCGAACGCGATCGTGATGGCATCGACGCTGGCGTCGGGCTCGCTCAGGTGCGTGACGTCGCCCAGGCGAAATTCGACGCGTGGCTCGCGGCGGCGGGCTAGCTCGAGCATCGCGGGGGAGAAGTCGATCCCGACTACCCGGCCGGATGGTCCCACAAACGGCAGGAGCTCGTGGGCCAGCTTGCCGGTGCCGGTGCACAGGTCGAGCGCCGTCTGGCCCGGGCGGAGCGCCGCGCGGCGGGCGGCCCGGCGGCGCCAGGCGCGGTCGCGGTCCGCGCTGAAGAGGCGGTTGCGGGCGTCGTATCGGGCGGCCACCTGGTCGAACATCTGCCGGATTCGATCGGCCCGCGCCTGCTGCCCCACGATCACGATTATGGCCGCCTCAGGCCGGATCCCGATTGCGACGCATGCTTGCGTGGAGTACGGTGATCTTGTGGCAGAACTTGGGCGCCGCGTGGGCATCGGGCTGGCCGCCCGGGGCGAGGTGCGCGAGGCCGCCGCCTGGGCGCGGCGCGCTGAGGACCTCGGCATCGATTCGATCTGGGTTCACGACAGTTACTTCGAGCGCGATCCGATTACCTACCTGAGTGCTATGGGGATGGAAACCCGCCGCATCGGACTCGGCGCGGGCGCCCTGAACCCCTACACCCGCCATCCGGTGGTCGTGGCCATGACGATGTCGGCGCTCGACGATCTCGCCCCGCGCCGCGTGACGCTGGCCCTCGGGAGCGGCTTGCCGCTGCGGCTTTCCCAGATGGCCATTCCTTACGACGACACGGTCGCGCGTGTCTCGGAATCGATCGACCAGATCCGCCGGCTGTGGAGCGGTCAGCCGCTGAAGCTGAACGAAAAAGTCCCTCCGCTGCAACCGATGTTTCAGCCACCCCACCGGATCCCGATCTATATCGCAGCCTACCGCACGCCCTTCCTGGACTTATGCGGCGAGAAGGCCGATGGCTACCTGGCGCGTCCCGCCGAGTCGCTGCCGGCGTTCCAGAAGATGCGCGCCCGCGTCCTGGAGAGTGCTTCGGCGCATGGACGGGCGGCCGGCGACGTCGATTTCCGTGGCTACCTGCTCTGCCTCTTCGACAGCAGCCGGCAGGAAGCGCTGAACCGGGCCAAGCGCGAACCGTTTGTCATTTACATGATGTCGGTCCTCAGCGACATCTCGATGAAGCGAGCGGGATTCGACCCGGCGTTGCGCAGCCAGATCGCGACCGCCTGGCGGGCTGAGGATTATCACAAGGCCGGAGAACTGATCCCCGACGAGCTGCTGGACGCCTTCATCCTGTGCGGCACCGTCAAGGAAGTGGCGGCGCGGGCCACGGCCTATCACGAGGCTGGCATGGACGTTCCGCTGCTGCAGCCGATTCTGCAGGAGACCGCCCAGGTCGACGCGGTCTTCGAAGCCGCCGTCGCCTACGCATCGGTGACCGCCACCCTGCCCTCCCCCGCACGCGGGGGAGGGGAAAGTAAGCCGGTTCCGATAGGAGCCGGAAAAGTTGGGCCAGGTCTTGGCCGTCGCCTTGCGGGAGCCTGGGAAGTGGTGCGGCCGTTCAGCTTCACGGCATCGGTGCTGCCGGTCTCGGTAGGCGGCGCCATCGCGCTCAGCCAGGGACGGATGCATTGGCCGCTCTTCCTCGCGGCCTTGCTCGGGGCGCTCGGCTTGCACATCGGGACCAACGTGATCAACGAGATCTATGACGTTCGGCACGGGATCGATTCCATCACGTCGCCGCGCATGTCGATGGCGATCCTGAAGGGCCGGATCAGCGAACGCGACGCCTTCATCGTCGCCTGGTCGGGATTCGTCCTTGCCCTGCTCATGGGCATCTTCCTTCTGCTCCATCGCGGCTGGCCCATCGTGCTGCTCGGATTGATCGGCTTTGTCGGCGGCTACTTCTACACCGCCCCACCCTTCCAGTACAAGTACCGGGCGCTCGGCCTTCCCCTGGTCTTCCTCTTGATGGGGCCGCTGATGGTGGCCGGCTCGTACTTTGCCGTGACCGGCACCTTTGACCCGAACGTGCTGATCGTCTCGCTGCCCGTCGGGCTGCTGGTGACCGCGATCCTGCACGGGAATGAGTGGCGCGACGTGGCGGAGGATACCCGGCACGGGTTTACGACCTTCTCGGCCCAGGTCGGCCGGGAGACCGCGCACTGGGTCTATGTGATGCTCATCCTCGGCGCCTACGTGGCGGTCGGCCTGGCCGTGATGGTGGGGGCGTTGCCGACGCTGGCGCTGCTCACGCTGTTCAGCCTCCCGCTGGTCGCCTGGATCTTGCGTGACGCCGAGCGCGGAGCCGAGGGCCATCTGCGCGCGATCGCGATGATCGACCTCATGACGGCCCGCCTGCACGGCGCCTTCGGCGCGTTGCTCCTGGTCGGGTTGGTCGCGGGATCGGCGGTCCGCTGAAGCGGGTTATCGCCGGCCTCGGCCTGGCCGCGGCTGTCTGGACGGCGGCCTTCCGCGGGCCGCGCTCGCAGTTCTGGCTCCGAATGACGCTGGGGGTTGGCGGCCTTGGTGCCTACGCGCTCGCCACCGAACCGGCCATGCGACGCGAACGGCTGCGGCTCCGCGATTTCGCCAAGGGGCTCGGATCGGCAGCCGGCCTGTACGTGATCTTCCAGGTCGGCGACCGGATGGCGCGCCGCATCATGCCCGCCGGCGATCGCGAGATTGCCGGGATCTACGAGTTGCGAACGGCGGCTCCACGTTCCGCGATTGCCACGACGCTCGGCCTCGTCATCGGCCCCGGTGAGGAACTGTTCTGGCGGGGCCTGGTGCAGCGAGGCTTGATGCGCCGCTACGGACGGGTCCGAGGCACGGTGATCGCGTCATCGATCTACGGCGCCATCCACCTCGTGTCCGCAAACCTAACACTGACCGGCGCCGCGGCGACCGCCGGCATCTACTGGGGGGCGCTCTATGCGCGCGAACAGCGACTGGCCCCGCTGATCATCAGTCATGTCTCGTGGGATATCTGGATTTTCCTGATCGCGCCGACCGGGTAAAGTGATGCCATCCTCAAGACCGAATTGAAACTGGGCAGGGAGCTGATCAGCGCCGATGCCATCCAGCGGCGCGTGCGCGAGATGGCCGAGGAGATTTCCCGGGACTATCCGAACCTCGAGCGGCCCCTCATCCTGCTCTCGGTCCTCAAGGGTTCGGTCTGTTTCGCGACGGACCTGAGCCGCAACGTGACGATTCCCGTCAACTTCGATTACGTCGCGGTCAGCAGCTACGGCGCCGAGACTCAGTCATCGGGCCATGTGCAGCTGCTCAAGGACCTGACCATGGACGTCACGGGCCGGGACGTCTTGATGGTGGAGGACATCATCGACACCGGACTGACGACCTCCTTCCTCTTTGACCACGTGCAGCGCCATCAGCCGAAATCGCTCAAGCTCGCGGTTCTCCTCAACAAGGAAGAGCGTCGCATCACGCCTGTCCCTATCGGCTACAAGGGGTTCGACATCCCGAACCACTTCGTGGTCGGCTACGGGCTCGACTACGACGAGCTCTACCGGAACCTCACCGCCGTCCACATTCTCGAGCCGTAGACACCTTCGTCCCTCTCTCTATCAGGGACGGCAGGGTGTGACCTAGCGAGGCGGCCGCTGTCCAACGATGCCGACGAAGATGATGACGGCCACGAAGAAGATGAGCAAGCCACCCCAGGGGTTGGCGAACCTCAAAAGCGCCGCGACCTGACTGGGAAATAGCGTCGATGCAAGAAAGAGCGCCACGATCAATAGCGTCACGCCCTGCCAGCCGAGGCGCAGCGCGCGCGGCAGGGGATCGATGTAGGCGTAGTAGGGAGGAAAGACTCGCCGGCCAATCCCAGCCGGATTGATCACCAGAACCGCGATTGCGACGAACAGGGCGAACGCGATGATTGGAATTCGCTTACGTTACTGGTTCGCGCCACCCTCGAGCGTGCTGAGGAGCTGCTTGGCCGCGTTGATCGGAATGGCGAACCCGACGCCCACATTGCCGGCGACGGGGCTCTCGATCGAATCGTTGATGCCGATCACCTGGCCCTGCGAGTTGAGCAGCGCCCCGCCCGAGTTCCCGGGATTGATCGGCGCGTCGGTCTGGATCAGGCCGCTGAGACCGGTGCTCTGGTTGCTGCGATTGAGCCCTGAGATAACGCCGGCCGTCATGGACTCGGCGAGGCCGAAGGGGGCGCCGATCGCATAGGCGGCGTCGCCGACGCGTACTGTATTCGAGTCGCCGAGCACCAGCGGGTGCAAGTTCGACGCCGCTACGGAGACGTGAATGACCGCCAGGTCGGCGGTGGTGCTCGAGCCGGCGACTGTGGCGGCCGCCGTTTGGCCGTCGCTGAACGTCACCTGGATCTGGCTCGCCCCGGCGATCACATGCGCATTGGTCAGGATGTTGCCGGCGGTGTCGAGGACGATGCCGGAACCGGTCCCCTCGCCGA
>DATNNA010000061.1:0-2552 GCA_035602075.1 Binatus sp. (SeqCode)
ATTGATGAAGACGCCGGCTTTGAGCTTGCAATCGTTGCCGATGTAGGCCGGGCCATTGATCTTCACGTCGTAGCCGATTTCGACGTTCTCACCAATCCAGACGTTGCCGTAGCGACGCTCGCCCGCGATCTCGACGTCGACCCGTCCCTCGAGCGCATCCCAGTTGGCCTGGTAGTAGGTCTGGATGTTGCCGATGTCGCACCAGTAACCGGGCACCAGCTGGCCGTAGAGCGGCATCGCATTGGCGAGCATCTTGGGGAAGACGTCGCCGCTCCAGTCGACGACGGTCGCCGGTGGCATCATGTCGAGCACCTTGGGCTCGATCACGTAGATCCCGGTATTCACCTGGTCGGAGAAGACCTCGCCCCAGGAGGGCTTCTCGAGGAATCGCTTGATCGTCCCGTCGGGGTTGGTGATCACGACCCCGTACTCGAGCGGGTTGGGCACCGAGGTCAGCACGATCGTCGCCGCCGCGCCCTTTTCCTTGTGGAACCGCATCACGGCGCCCAGGTCGATGTCGGTCAGTGCGTCGCCGCTGATGACGATGAACGGCTCGTCCAGGTATTCCTGGGCATTCTTGACGCTGCCCGCGGTGCCCAGCGGGCTATCTTCCACGACGTAGGTGATGTCGACGCCGAAGTCCGAGCCGTCTCCAAAGTAATCGCGGATCGCGGAGCCCAGGTATTGCAACGTCACCACCACGTCCGTGATGCCGTGGGTGCGCAACAGCCGCAGGATGTGCTCCATCACTGGCTTGCCGACGACCGGCACCAGCGGCTTCGGGATCCCGCTGGTCAGCGGCCGCAGCCGCGATCCTTCGCCACCGGCCATGACGACCGCCTTCATGCCACCTGCTCCGCGGTCTTGCTGATGCGCTCGCGCAAGAACGCCGCCGACTCCTCGGGCTTGACGACATTGATCCACATCCCCGTGCCCAGCTCGAAGCCGGCCGCGGTGCTGAGTTTCGGGATCAACTCCAGGTGCCAGTGATAGGCGTCCGCGGCACCGGCGTTGAACGGCGCGCTGTGGATGAAGTAGTTGAAGGGCGGATCATTGAGCCCGTCGTAGATGGCTTTGAGGGTCAGCTGCAGCACCTCCGCGAAGGCCGCCTTTTCCGTGGTCAGATCGAGATCGCCGAATGACGCCGTGTGCCGGCGCGGCATGATCCACGTCTCGAAGGGCGTCCGCGCCGCGTAGGGCGCAAAGACGACGAATGCCTCGTTTTCGAAGACGACGCGCGTGCCGGCGCGGCGCTCATCCTCGAGAGTGCGGCAGAAAACACAGGCACTATTCGCCTCGTGGAAGCGGCGCGCGCCGTCCAGCTCGACGTCAAGGCTGGGCGGCTGCAGTCCAATCGCGTAGAGCTGTGAGTGCGGGTGCTCGAGCGAGGCGCCCGCCGGGCGGCCATGGTTGTAGAGGATCAACACCTGCTCGAGCGCGGGGTTGCGCGCGTGATACTGATAGCGGTCGACATACGACTGCACGATCTCCTCCACCTGCCGCCGCGGCAACATGGGGGTGGGCGCGCGATGATCGGGGCTGCTGATCAACACCTCACAGGCACCGATCGCGTCGCGTTGCCAGAAGCGGCCCTCATGCTGCTCCTGTCCGTCCGGTTCCGGCCGGAACGCGGCATAGAGGTTCGGCACCACCCGGATCGACCAGCCCTCGCCATTCGCCGGCAGGCCGGGTGCGCGATAGGCGAGGACCTCGGGCGGCGTCATCGATTCGTGGCCCGGACAGAAGGGGCAGACGTCACGAGCGGCGACCGATTCCTTGGTCGCCTGCGTGAACGAATCCGGGCGGCGGGCGCGTTCCGTCGCCACCGCTACCCATCGCCCTGTGATCAAGTCCTGCCGTAGTTGGGGCAACCCGCACGCTCCTGAGGAGACAACGCCGAAAGCCTGAGACTGTTTTCATTATCGACGGTCGCCTGTGAGAACGTCCTGAGGCCCCCGTCCGGCACGCCGGGAAGCCCCGCTAGGCGACCCGCTCGCCAGCCTGAAACACCGCCCACACCCGCCAGAGCGCGCGTGGATCGGTGAGCGGATCGCCGTGCACGAGGACGAGATCGGCGGGGTCGCCCGGCCGGATCCGACCGGCATGGTCGATCCCCAGCAGGTCGCCGCCTCGCCAGGTCACCGCGGCCAGCGCCTCGTGCGGCTCGAGCCCCGCCTCGACCAGTTGCTCCACCTCCCAGGCGAGGTGACCGGCGCGCACGGAGCCACCGCCGAAGTCGGAGCCGGCGGCGATTCGCACGCCCGCCCGGTGCGCCGCCTTGATGGCCGCGAAGGCCCCTTCTCGCCTGGCCGCGAGCCGGCGCTTTCCCTCTTCGCCGGTGAAACGTTCGATGCGGGTCGTCCGTTCGAAGCTTGCCCAGCTCGCCAGCACCGAGAGCGTAGAGACGAGGGCGACGTTCTTGGCGCGCATGGTGGCCGCAACCGCATCATCGAGCTCCATGCCGTGCTCGATGGAATCCACGCCGGCCTCGGCGCCCACCCGGGCGCCGTCGAGGATGGTGGCGTGGGCCGTGATCTTTCGCCCCCGGGCGT
>DATNNA010000062.1:0-4923 GCA_035602075.1 Binatus sp. (SeqCode)
CTGTGGGAATCGACAAAGGCGGGAACAACCGTCGCGCCGCCGCCGTCGAGCACCTCGGCGTCACCGGGATCACGCTCGTCGGGTGAGACCCAGGCGATCCGGCCGTTCTCGATCAGGAGATTAATGCCGACCTGCAGCGTCGATGAATGGCCGTCCGCCAGGCAGGCGTCGCGAATCAGGATGCGTCCCTTCATGCCGTCACCGGCGCCGGCTGTTCCTTGAGCCGGATGACCGGGCCGAGGAAGATCCACAATGCGGATAACAGCGTAAGGGTCCCGCCTAACAAGATGGTCGGCACGAGGCCGATGCCGGTTCCGAGGATCCCGCCGATGAACGCCCCCAGCGGTATGGTTCCCCAGACAATAGTTCGCATGGTGGCGTTCATCCGTCCCTGGACCCGGTCAGGCGTGATCGCCTGTCGCAGGCTCACCTGGCTGATGTTGTAAATCGGCCCGTTGAGACCCTCCAGGAACCCGAGCGCGGCGAGGACAACGACCGGCGCGATGACCTGTGCGAGCGGGGTCGCGAGGATGGCCAGGCCACCGACCGCGGACGCGATTCCAAGGGTTGGTCCGACACCGAGCCTGCGGGCGACCCAGGCGGCGCTGAAGGCGCCGGCCAATCCGCCGACGCTGCCAATGGCGAAGACGATGCCCACCGTCGCCGCGGAGAGGTGCAGCTGGCGGTAGGCAAACACCAGGAACACCGCGCCGAAAACCATGTTCGAGCCGAAATTGAAGGTCGCGGTGCACCCCGCGATCCGCCACAGGATCGGATTCTTGAACACCACGTCGAGCCCCTCCCTGATCTCGGGGATGAAGCCGGTCGCTCCGCTCGCAGTGGTCGGCCGGGGCGGGGGCTCGGGTTGTTTGATCGTGCTAAGGGCAACCGCGGAAGCCAGAAACGACAGCGCATCAATGGCCACCGCTTTCGCGCCGCCGATCCATTGGATGAGAAAGCCGGCGATTGCCGGCCCGGAGACCTGCGCGACCGATCGACTGATCTCGAGTTTCGTGTTTCCCTCGAGCAGATTGGTCCGATCGACGAGAACCGGCAGGTAGGACTGGTAGGACACGTCGAAGAAGACCGTGAAGATCCCGGTCAACAAGGCCACGAGATACAGCTGCTCGAGGGTCAGAAAGTTCAGCACGAACGCCAGAGGTATCGACCCCAACGCGAGAAAGCGGCCGAGGTCGCAGGCGATCATGATCGGCCGGCGCCGGAGCCGGTCAGCATAGACACCGGCGACGAGGCCCAGCGTCGGGAAAGCGAGAAACTCGAGTGCCGAGAGCACACCGACCTGAAACGGTCCCGCATGCAGTAAGAGAATGGCCACCGTCGGCACGGCGAGCAGCGTCACCTGGCTGCCGAACTGGCTGACAGTATCGCCCGCCCAGAGCTTCAGGAAATCGGGATGGCGCCATAGGCGACCGCCTAACACCGGGCGATTTTATCGGGAACTACACTCGTGGAGAAGGCGATGCAGGACAACGCGAACTCCGTCCGCAATCTCGTCATCGGGATGCTGCTGGTCGCGGCGCCCTTTGCGGTAGCGTGGCTGGTAACCCGGAACAATCCGAATTCCGAGGTGTTGTTGATCATCGCCGTCTTTACGGCCGGCCTTGCGGTCACATTCGCCCTGGCTTCGGGCGTTCAGCGCGTCGGCGCGATCGCCGTGCGCCTCTCGGGACGTTCCCCCCGCGACATCATGATCGTCGGTCTGGCAGCGCTCGCTCTCCTGACGCCCTGGACGATCGAGATCGCGCTTGGACATTTGCCTCGAGCCTTCGGTTGGACTAACCCATTCGCGTGGGTGGTCGCTCTCGGCCTGCTGGTGTCGGTGATGGAATCGGCCCGTCCCTACCATGGCGCCGCGCTCGCGGCGATCGGCGCGGCGCTGGTGGCCTGGGTCGGATGGGCCGGCTGGCTGCTGACCACCCCGAGCTTGAGCAAGCTTCCCTTCACGTTCATGCCAGTCGACGTGATCTCGACCGGGTGGTACGCCGGGCTGATCGGCTGGGTGATCGCGGTCGATGCCTTCGCCTCGCGCCGCGCGCGCGAGCCGGAGCGGGCGAAGGGCCGTGACGTATGGCTCCTGGCACTGGTGCCCGGAATGGGGTTAGTCCGACTTGGCTTCGGGGGCCGCGGGCGCGTCTGGCTCGCCGCCGCCATCCTCGCGGTCGCCTTCATCGGGGTCGCCGCCATCAACGACAGCGAGTTTGCCTACTGGGCGCAGTACAACACCATGCCACCGGACCGCAGCCGGCTCGATGTCGTGATCGCGGCTGCAGCGCTCGGCCTCATCCTCCTCGGCAGCTGGCTCGACACCGGGCGCACGCTGCGCCGGCGCGCGATCATGGGCGACTGGCTCGCCCGGGTCAGCGCACGTTCCCGCGGGGGTACCGGCTAGCGACCGCCGGCCGGTCTACGCCCGTCAGGCGTAGTGGCACGCGGCGAACTGACCCTTGGTAACCTCGCGCAGCAGCGGCTCTACCTCGGCACAATAGTCCGTAGCGATCGGGCAGCGGGTCCGGAAGTGACACCCGGACGGTGGGTTGGTGGGACTCGGCATCTCGCCCTGAAGCACGGTCTGCTCGCGCCTCACCGTTGGGTCCGGGATCGGGATGACCGAGATCAGCGCCTTCGTGTACGGATGTCGGGGACTCCGCAGCAACTGCTCGGCCGGCGCCATCTCGACGATCTTGCCGAGGTACATCACGGCGATGCGGTCGCTCACCTGCTCGACGACCGCCATGTTGTGCGCCACGAAGAGGTAGGTGAGGTTGAACTCATTCTGCAGGTCTTCCAGCAGGTTGAGGATCTGCGACTGGATCGAGACGTCGAGGGCGGACACCGGCTCGTCGGCAATGATGAGCTTCGGTCGGAGCGCGAGCGCCCGGGCGATCCCGATCCGCTGCCGTTGGCCGCCGCTGAATTCGTGCGGGAAGCGGCCACGGTACTGCCCCCGCAGCCCGACAACTTCCAGCAGTTCGCTGACGATCTTTTCCCGCTCGTGGGCCGACCCGATGCCGTGGACCAGCAAGCCCTCCCCCACGATCTCTCCCACGGACATGCGGGGATTCAGCGAGCCGTAGGGATCCTGGAAGATGATCTGCACCTCGCGCCGCATCTCGTGCAGCTCTTTCTTCTTCGCCTTGAAGATGCTGCGGCCCTCCAGCCAGGCCTCACCCGAGGTGGGCGGGATCAGCCGGATGATGGTGCGGGCGACGGTCGACTTGCCGGAACCCGACTCGCCGATGAGGCCGAGGGTCTCGCCCTTCTTGATCTCGAAGCTGACCCCGTCAACCGCCCTGACGTTCGCGACCGTCGTCTGCAAGAGGCCGCCTTTGATGGGGAAGAACTTGACGAGGTCCTTGACCTTCAGCAGGGCACCGTTTAAGTCGGGGGCTTCCGCTTTCTGTTTTTGCGGGCTCATTCGTACTGCCAGCAGGCCACCAGGTGTTCGGCTGCACCATTGGCCTTCAGCGGTGGGATATCACGGTCGCTCCGGGGGGCTTTGATCGGGCAGCGCGGCCGGAAGGCGCAGCCCGGCGGCACCGCCAGCGGGTTCGGCACGCTGCCGGTGATGACGTGGAGGCGTTCCTGCTTCTTCCCCAGCCGCGGGATGGAGGCGAGCAATCCCTGTGTGTAGGGGTGCTTGGGGCTGGCGAAGAGTTCCTCGGTCGACGCCTGCTCCACGATGCGCCCGGCATACATCACGGCCACGCTGTCGCACATCTCGGCGACCACACCGAGGTCGTGCGTGATCAGCAGAATGGCGGATCCAAACTCTCCCTTGAGGTTTCGCATCAGTTTGAGGATCTGCGCCTGGATCGTGACGTCCAGCGCGGTCGTCGGCTCGTCCGCGATCAGTAGCTCGGGACTCGTCGAGAGCGCCATCGCGATCATGACCCGCTGCCGCATTCCGCCCGACAGCTCGTGTGGGTATTGACTGGCCCGTCGTTTTGGATCGGAAATCCCGACCAGGCGCAGCATTTCGATAGCCCGGTTCATCCCCGCCTGGTGATCTACCTTCTGGTGCAGCCGCACCGCCTCCGCGATCTGGTCTCCGACCGTGAAGACCGGGTTGAGCGCCGTCATCGGCTCCTGGAAGATCATCGAAATGTCGTTCCCCCGGATGTCCTGCATCTCCTCGTCGGGCAGAGACACGAGGTCGCGGTCGTGAAACCAGACGTGGCCCCCGGTGATTCCGCCGTTTTTCTCCAACAACCGCATGATGGAGAGCGCGGTGATGCTCTTTCCTGACCCCGATTCCCCGACCAGGCCGACCGTTGCCCTGGCGGGGATCGTCAGATTGACGCCATCGACCGCCTTGACCGTTCCGCCGTGAACGTGGAACTGGGTGTGGAGGTCCTCAATGCGGAGGAGGTCGCTCACCTCTGCCGGGGATCCAGCGCGTCCCGGATCCCGTCACCGACGAGGTTGATGGCCAGCGCGGTGACGACCAGCGCGGTGGCCGGGAAGATCACGAGGTAGGTGTGGTCGGAGAGCAGATACTGCTCGAATTCGCTCAGCATGTTGCCCCAGCTCGGCTCCGGTGGCGGGATGCTGTAGCCGAGGAAGCCGAGCGCGGCTTCCAGCAGGATGATGCCGGAAACGCCCAGCGTGGCGGAAACGATGATCGGCGCGAGCGCGTTCGGCAAGATGTGGCGGAGGATGATTCGCGTATTGGACGCACCGAGCGCCCGGGCCGCCTGGACGAATTCCTGTTCTCGAAGCACAAGAAACTGCGCCCTCATCAGACGCCCGATCTCAAACCACCCCGTTGCCGCGATCACGATGATGACCGTGCTCAACCGCACGCCGCCGGTCGCCGCCGTGACCGCGATGACGACCAGCAGGAAGGGCATCGAGATGATGATGTCAGTGAAGCGCATCAGCGCGTTGTCCAAACAGCCGCCG
>DATNNA010000063.1:0-5156 GCA_035602075.1 Binatus sp. (SeqCode)
GAACGGACTGATCGCCTGGCTGATCGGGCTGGGTGTTTCGCTGCTTTTCATTTACGAGCAGTTCGAGATATTTGGCCTGAAGGCCCATGGACCGTTGGCAGGGTGGTTCGGCAACGCCGATTTTGGCTACTTCATCGGCTTTTTCGTGGCGGCCGTGATATACCTTCTGCTGAATCGCGGGGCGTCCCGCAGCGCCAAACCATAAAGAGGGAGCCGGAATGGCAAACAACGAGCGCTCGGTGGAGACGAAGGCGAGCCCTCAGACGGCGTGGAAGATCTGGTCCGATACGAGCACCTGGCCCGAATGGAATCCGGACGTGCAGTCGATGGCGCTCAACGGGCCGTTTGCGGCGGGCACCACTGGGACGATGAAGACCAAACAGGGCACTCGCGCCATCCTGCTGACTGAGGTCGTGCCTGGGCAGTCCTTTCGGTTGGAGACGACCGTGATTCCCCTAACCCGGTTCGCGTTTGTCTGCAAAGTCACGCCGGGCTCTGCGGGCGAAACAACACTCAGCCAGTCGATCCAGGTTGGTGGTCCGCTCGGCGGACTGGTTGGCGGCATGATGGGCAAACAGATTGCGGATACCTTCCCCGCCCTGCTCCAGGGCCTGGCCCGCAAGGCCGAGGCGAGCGAAGGCCGAAGCTAGCGATTCGCTCGGGGCCCGCCGGATTGTAAGTGCCGCGTCGCATCATATATAGGTGATGCTGGGCTCGCTCTACCTCGAGCATTTGTCTGATTCGGATCTCGCGCTCCTGAGCGGCGTTGGGGATTCCCATCGCGACGTGCGGCGCGATCCCGAGCAGCTCGAGGCGCTGATCGACGACCCCGCGACCTTCCGCACGCTGTTCACGGCCCCCGGTCGGGATCCACTGCTCCGAGGCTCCCCATTCCTCCTTTTCGCCGTGCTGATCCATCGCGTCGTCCGTGACCTCGGTCAAGCGTCATTCGTGGAGGAGTGGGTTGGACCGCGGCAGCGCGTGCCCGTGTTCGATACCGGCAGCTTGCGAGATTTTGGAGCTGATCCGCTCCGGCGCTTGTTCCTTGCGCAGCTGCTCGCCTCCTACACGAAGGTCGCCAGTGGCAGCACGCTCGTCAAAACCAATCGGGGATGGCGGCGCCGGCGCTTCAGTGAGCTCGATCCGATGCGGCTCATCGAGCTGGCGGAAATGGTCCCAGAGGCGGAGCGGCCCTCGATCTACCGCCGGCTGGGCGATCTCTCGCTTTTCTTGACGGGCATTTTTCCCGATTACGCCGGCGAGCGGTTGGTCGCGGAGCGCGAGCGCCGGCAGCTGGAGCGCGCTTTGGGGACCGCGGATCGCGAGCGGTCCGAGCGCCAGGACAGCGTCTGGCTGCTCGAGCAGCTCGGACGGCGTGCCTACCGCATCGCCCAGCACGGCGCGGATCGCGGTGCGGCGATGACCCGCGTGCTCGCCGAGGTCAGCGAGAATTTCGCGGCCGCCCGCCGTGTCCTGAACTTTCTGACCGACCGCTACCTCTTCCCTATGCGGCGCCAGTGGTTCGGGAGCGGTTGATGTCGAGTTGGGCCGAATTTGCCTCCGCCGAGCCGGCGCTCGCGAGCCGCGTGCAGGAACGATTCGGCATCCGCAAGCACAAGACGCTAGCGACGCTGCGAAAGGATGGCTCGCCGCGGATCAGCGGCATCGAGGTGGAGTTCGCCAACGGCGAGCTCTTCCTCGGGATGATGCCGGACTCGCGCAAGCTGCGCGATCTCGAGCGCGATCCGCGCCTGGCCCTGCACAGTCCGACCGACGATCCTCCCGCCGGCGACCCTCGCGGATGGGCTGGCGAAGCGAAGCTCACCGGCTACGCGCACGAGGTCGACTTCCCTGACTCACCGGTCGCGAGCGGCCGGCGCTTCCGGATCGACATCGGCGAGGTAGTACTCACGCACCTGAATGATGCGGGCGACCAGTTGGTGGTCGAGTCGTGGCACCCAGGAAAGGGAACGCAAATACTCGAACGGCGCTGACGAAGTGATCGGCCGACCTGATCGGGCCGGCCGATCCGGTTAGATCAGGCGCGCACTGGGGAAAACGCAGGTACCGGTAGGCCGAGTGCAATCAGGTTGCCCTCGGAATCCTTGAACCAGGCGCCCTTCGTCCCGCCAAAGTCTGCGACGCCATTGACGGTCTTGAGCATCGGCGTGTCGTACTCCTCGAACTTGACCCCTTTCGCCTGGAGATCCTTGACGGTTTGCTCGAGATCCTCGACCTCGATCGCCAGCTGCGTGTGGGTCCCGGATGGCTTCCCACTGCTGGGAAACACCCCAAAACCGGTACCCGCCTCTAGTACATACATCAGTCCGCCCGCGTTCTCCTGGGTTGGGGTCAGCCCCAGCTTGTCGCGATAGAACGCCTTCGCCCGTTCCAAATCTTGCGCCGGAAGCGTCGCCGCCGTACGCAATGGCTTGAACATTCGCCACCTCCTCTTTGGTCGCGAGCATAGCACTCTGGCATCGCACACACCCGCAGCGCTTCAATCAAGTGTTTAATTGACGCGCATGAGCCCGGTCGCCGCCACCCATCCTGTTCGCTCGCACAAAGAGGACCGCCAGCAGGCGCTCGTCCTGGCGGCTTTCAACCAGATCGCCGAGCGGGGTTTCGAAGGACTGCGAACGCGCGAGGTTGCGGCGGGTGTGGGCCTGAACATCGCGACGCTCCACTATTACTTCCCCACCAAGGAGGCGTTGATCCGGGGCGTGGTGGCGCATGCCATGGATCGCTTTCGCTCGACGCTGGCGCCGCACGGGTCACCCGCGGATCAGCTGCGAAACCATCTGCGCGCCGTTCGCAAGCTGCTCCGCGATGAACCCGAGGTTGGCGCGGTCATGGGGGAGCTCGCTCTCCGTTCGGCGCGCGACCCGTCACTGGCTCGCATCATGGGCGAGGCCTTCCAGGCCTGGCAACGGACGCTTCGCGGGCTGCTGCAACGGGCGGCTAGCAACGGCCACCTGGCGCGCGACCTCGATTACGACGATGTGGCGGCCCTGATCATGGCAACGCTGACCAGCCTGACCCTTCCGAGTACCGCCTCTGCCGACCGCACCGACCGCGCCTTCCGTCAACTGGAACGGTGGCTCGGGCTGCAACCCGTAAAGAGAGGTGTTCGATCCTCAAGCAATTGATTGATTTGTGTGCTATGCTCGAGTCAATCAACTGATTGACCATTCCCGGAGGTTCCCCGTGGCAATGACAGCTCAAGAGCTCAATGGACCGTCACAAGGCGCCGGCAAAGGCACGAGTCGCGTGCCCTTCTATGTTCCCCTCTTCAACCCCATCGCCCGCCGGTTGCTCCGACGTGGCTTGCCCATGGGCCCTAATGTCCTCCTCACCGTTCGCGGTCGGACCACCGGACTGGATCGAACCACACCGGTTGCCGTCGTCGCCATCGGCGGCCGGCGGTGGCTGATCGGGACGTTTGGTGAGGTGAACTGGGTGCGGAACCTACGAGCTGCGGGCGAGGCGACCCTCACCATCAATCGCCGGCCAGAGGCGGTGCAGGCGGCTGAGCTCAGCCGGTCAGAGACAGCCTCCTTCTTCAAGGAAGTGCTGGCTCCCTACGTGGCCCAGATACCGCTCGGCCGATTCCTGTTGGGTACGCTGCTGGGCGCGAAGGAGCTCCTCAACGATCCCGACGGTGCCGCCCAGCGCCACCCGGTCTTCGAGCTGCACCCTCGCGTTAGCGGTGGTTCGGGCGCGGAGACGCCGGGACAACCGGCGTAGCGACGACCGGGGCTACGAACATGGGACGGCTCAGCTCGTATTGCCAGGTCCGTGCCGAGATCTGGGCGATCACCGACCACCCTTTGGCCTCATCGAGGCCGTCGACCGTGACCGAAAGCACGTACGAGATCGGCCCAGCGACGATGTAGGCCGCGTCGTTCTCGGTCCCATACCACGTTCCCACCTTGTGCGCCACGGTCGCGCTCAGCGGTAACCCGGCCGGGATCCCCGCTTCATTCGCGGTGTGCGTTAGGACCGGATACAGCCAGCGCTGCGCCGCCGCGCCGCCCAGCCGGCCGAGCGCCTCCGTCACCCAAGCCGCCGTCAGATCATCGGGCGTGGTCGTATTCGGGTTCCAGAGTGCCGATGCGGTCATTCCGATCGATTTCGCGTAGCCATTGAGGGCATCGGGACCTCCCAGGTAGCGCACCAGGATGTGAGCCGCGGTGTTATCCGAGTAGCGGCCAGCACGCAGCGCCAGCTCGTCACTCGTGAAACAGGACCCGACGTCGTAGTCGTCAAACCAGCCGTCTTCCGCGTCACTGGGGTCGAAGCAAAGGACGTCGGATGGGCTCGCCTGGCCGGCCGCCATCTGCTGCGCTTCGGCCATCAGCAGCGGCAGCTTGTACGTGCTGGCGGCGTAAAAGCTCTGATTGCCATTCAGGGAATAGCTGTTCCGGCGCGGCCCGCTCAACTCCTGCAAGCTGATGCCGACGTTGGCGCCGCTTCGCGCGGCGATCGTCTCAAGGTCGTTGCGGAGTTGATCGAAGGCGGATGCGGCCAATACTGTCGTGACCGGTGGCGCCGGGGTCGCGACGGGCGCGGGATGAGCGAGCTGACCCTGCTGACGGCTCATTGCGGCGACCGGCAACGTGGTCACACCGGAACTGGCATAGGCGGCACTGCCCATCGGCACGAGGACGGCCAGGACCACTGGATACATGACCAGATGGAGCAGCACTTGCAGCGGGCCACCCCTCATCGGTAGCACTCAATCTAGCGACCATTACTGAGCGCGTCCTGTGAGGCTGATGAGAAACGCTTAAGGCGCGCGACACAGAAGCTGAGCGTTTCCTGCGCAGCTTAGACCCGGGTCAGGCCCCGGACCGTTAGGCCTAAACCCAGGGCGCCGGCACTTGCCAGGCCGCCGGCGACCAGGGCAAGGATCAAGGGGAAACCCTCGCGCGGCGGAGAACCTCCGCCGCCGTTCGGAGGCCCCGCCACGAGCGGCGTGGGTGTGGTTCCAGGGGCGGGCGTCGGCGCAATCGAAATGGTGGGCGCGGGTGTCGGCGTCGGATCGGGTGTCGGGGTTGGAGTTGGGGCGGGCGACGGCGTCGGCGTCGGCGTGGGCGTCGGCGTGGGCGTTGGTGTCGGGGTCGGCGTGGGGGTCGGCGTCGGGGTCGGCGTGG
>DATNNA010000064.1:0-3163 GCA_035602075.1 Binatus sp. (SeqCode)
CCGGTCGCGCTTCCCGAGGCAATGGCCTTCCTGCGTCCCTTCATCCCCGTTGCCGAAGGCATTGGTCGCTTCTACGCCCAGGTCGGCCGGCAGCCCGCCTCCCGCATCCACGTCGATTACGCCGGCGAGATTGCGAACTATGACTGCTCGGTCCTTACGGCCGCACTGCTGACCGCCTTTCTGAGCCGGTTCAGCGCGGAGCGCGTCAACCCCGTCAATGCGCGCACGGTCGCGGCCGCTCATGGGATCACGGTGGTCGAGCAGCGTGGCGCCCGCGCGAGTGAATTCGCCAACCTCATCAGTCTGCAGGCGATTGGCGAGCACGGCTCGACGCGGGTCGGCGGCACCCTCCTGCTGAACGAGCCGCACATCGTCACCTTCAACGATTTCCGGATCGACCTGGTGCCGCAGGGGACCTTCTTGATGAGCTGGCACGCCGATCGGCCCGGCATCATCGGCGCCATCGGCACTTTCCTGGGTCAGAAGAACATCAACATCGCCAGCATGCAAGTGGGCCGCGATCGTCCGCGGGGCGACGCGGTGATGATCCTCTCGGTCGATGATCCGGTCCCGGAATCGATCCTGGCGGACATCCGCCGGATCCCTGGGATGGCCGACGTGCTCTCCGTCAGCCTCTAAGCCTCGTGGCGACGGTTCGACCGTTCCAGGGGATTCTCTATGACCCAACGAGGGTTGATCTATCCCAGGTTGTGGCGCCGCCGTATGACGTTATCAGCCCGGCGGACCAACGGCGCTTTTACCGGCAGGATCCCCACAACGTCGTGCGCCTGATCGCGGGCGAGGTCCGCCCGACCGATACCCCGGAGGACAACAAGTACTCCCGGGCCGCCGGCTTCTTCCAGCAATGGTTGGCGGACGGCATCTTGCGCGAGGAAGCGAGTCCCTGCCTTTATGTCTACCGTCACCAATTCGTTGACCCGAGCAGCGGCCACGAACGTGTCCGGCGAGGCCTCCTGGGGGTCGTCGAGCTGGAACCATTCGGCAGCGGCGTCCTGCCCCACGAGCAAACACACGCGCGCGCCAGGGCCGACCGGCTGTCGCTCACGCGCGCGGTCGTGGCCAACCTGAGCCCGGTCTTCGCGCTCTACGAGGATCCAGCGTCGACGGTAGGACGGATCGTCGCACCCGCGGTGGCGGAGCCACCGCGCCTGTCGATCACGGGGGAAGAGGGCGACCGTCACACCGTCTGGTCGATCAGTACTGCGGAGCGGCTCCACGACCTTGCTGAGGTCTTCCGCACCTCCCGGCTCTACATCGCCGACGGCCATCATCGGTATGAGACCGCGCTGAACTTTCGGAACAAGCAGCGGCAGGATCATCCCGAGGCCCCGCCTGATGCCGCTTTCAACTACGTGCTGATGCTGCTCGTCGATGTCGCGGACCGGGGCCTGACGATCCTCCCGACCCATCGCCTGCTGCATGACTTCGAGCGCTTCGATCCCGCGCTTACGGGCCGGCTGGCCAATCGCCACCGCGTGACCCGGCGCCATGACCGAGCTACCCTGCTGGCCGCGATGCAGGAGCCCACGGGAGGCCACCGGATCGGCGTGGCCCTGTCTCGAGTCCCCTCCCCCTCAGAGGGAGGGCAGGGTGGGGGCTACTTTACCGTCGATATTGAGAGCTCCGGTGCCCCGGATCCGGTCTCCCAGCTCGACGTATCGGTGCTCCACCACGAGATCCTGGAGCGGGAGCTGGGCCTGGAGCCCGCCGAGCTGGAGTCGGAGCGCTACCTCAGCTATTCGCGGGATGTCGGCGGGCTGCTCGATCGGGTCGAGACAGGGGCCGGCCAGGCTGCCTTCCTACTCCGGCCCCCCGCCGTTTCTGACGTGGTCGAGGTCGCTCGAGCGGGCCAGGTGATGCCGCAGAAATCGACCTACTTTTTCCCCAAACCGGCCTCCGGAATCGTCTTCAACCCACTCGCGGCGGACATCCGGATCGGCTCCGTCTGAGCGGCCAATGCCCCTCCCCCTCTGGGGGAGGGCGGGGTGGGGGTAATCCATTTGATCGGTTGCTTTGTTTCATTTTCGTGAGCCGGTTTGGCTTGCCCGTGGTAGGGGCCTTGGCTACTATGCTGGGATTAGATGAGCGCCAAGCGCATCGTGATCTACATGCCGGACCCCCTTGTCGATGCGCTCAACCGGGTCACAGCCGCCTCCCCGCAAAGTCGCAGCGAGCTGATCTGCGCCGCCGTCCAGCGGTTCCTGGCCGAGGGACCCGGCCCGGCCACTGTCGAGTCGGCCACCCCGGACGAAGCCTTTTTTGACCGAGTGGCGGAAATGATGCAAAGCGGCCTGCTGCAGCCGGGAGACTTTACGGATTCGGCGGTCGAGGAACCAAGGGCCAAAAGCAAGCTCTGGATCAACTGACCGCCGGCGGGACCCCAGCGTTTTCTCGAGACGGCAAACCGGGTATAAGTTAGGTCGAGAATGCCCGTCTATGGATACCGCTGCACCAACGGTCACCATTTCGAGATCCAACAGCGCATCACCGAGGCACCGCTGACCCAGTGCCCGCAGTGCGGCGCGCCAGTGACGCGCGTCTTCTACCCGGTTGGGATCATCTTCAAGGGTGGCGGCTTCTACAAGACGGACTCGCGAGGCGCGAGCAGCGACGGCAGCATTGCCCCGGCAGACGGTCCTAAGGGCGACACCAAGTCCGACACCAAGACCCAGCCTGAGACCAAAGCCAAAACCACACCGGATGCCGACGGCTCCAAGCCAGTGACACCGCCGCCTGCTAAAACTGATCAGAAAACGAGCACCGAAGAAGGAGCCGCATGACGACCAAGAACATCGTTCAGGTCACCGACCAGAATTTCGAAACCACGGTCGGCGCCGCGACGCAGCTTGTCCTGCTCGATTTCTGGGCGACCTGGTGTGCCCCCTGCAAGATGCTGAAACCGTTGGTGGAAGAACTCGCCACCGAGTACGAGGGCCGCGTCGTAGTGGCCGAGCTGGACGTCGATGCGAACCCCATCACCGCCTCGAAGTTCGGCGTCCTTAGCATCCCCTCGCTGATCCTGTTCCGGGGCGGCAAACCTGCCGATCGGATCGTGGGCTACAAACCCAAGGCCTACCTCAAACAGAAAATCGACGCCGTCCTATAGTCGGACGTCGCTAGGTGGTCGCAGGCCTGCCGAAGA
>DATNNA010000065.1:0-5194 GCA_035602075.1 Binatus sp. (SeqCode)
GGATCGACTATTTCATCTGCTACGTCCCGGGCGTCGCCTACGACCAGGAGCCGCTGCTGCGCTTTGAATCTGAAGTCATTCCGCGACTGGCCGCGACGACACCGGTACACTCGACCACGGGATGACGATCAGCGAGCCGACGGTCTACATCGACTTCTTGTGCCCCTGGGCATACCGGGGAGCCATGTGGCTGGCCGAGGTCGAGAAGGCCGGCCGGATCCGGCCGCAGTTTCGGTTCTTCTCGCTGAGCCAGAACCACGCGGCCCATGAGGGCCAGGCCCCGCCGCCAGTCTGGGAGCGCGACCCGAAGGCGCAAGGGCTGCAGGCGTTTCTGGCCGCAACCGCGGCCCGCGCGCAGGGGACAGAGTTGGGAGAGCGCTTCCGGCTGGCCCTCCAGCGCGCCCGCCACGAGGACCACCTGCCGGTTGATCAGCATGCAACCCACCGGGCTGCGGCCGAGCGCGCCGGGCTGGACGTCGCCCGCTGGGAGACCGATCTCAAAGCCACCGATTTCACGGCGCTGGCTCGAGAGCACGATGAGGCGGTGCGCCGCGGAGTGTTTGGTGTGCCGACCCTGGTCTGGCCTGAGGGCCGCAGCTACTACGTGAAGATCACGGACCTGATTCCGCCGGAGCGAGCGGTCCCCCTGTACGACGCCATCGAAACCGTCCACCGCTTTGGCGAGGTGATCGAGATCAAGACGCCGGAGTCGGAAGGGACGCTGGCAGCCTAGGGAGGCCCCACCCTACCCTCCCCCGCACGCGGGGAGGAAAAACCCGTTAGTCGATCTCGAACATGACGTCGTCGACGTAGCAGTACATCCAGTTCTCGCCAGGCTCGAGTGACTTGACGACGGGATGGGCGGTCGCGCGGAAGTGCTTGGTCGCGTGCTTGTTCTTTGACGAGTCGCAACATCCGACGTGGCCGCAGACCTCGCACAGCCGCAGGTGCACCCAGGTGTCGCCCATCTTCAGACACTCCTCGCAACCCTTGGTATGTGGCCGCGGATTCCGAATTAGCTCGAGATGCGTACAGACTTGTGTGGTTGCCATCGTCGATATCTCCTTTCAGGCCGTGGTTGCCAGCTCGTCGGCGGTCTCAAACTGCCGGTGATACAGTCGCGCATACAGTCCGTTCTGCTTGAGCAGGTCGGCGTGTCGCCCTTGCTCCACCACCTCACCATGGTCAATGACCAGGATGACGTCGGCCGCCAGGATGGTCGAGAGACGGTGGGCGATCACCAGTGAGGTGCGGCCCTCGAAGAGCGGTCGCAGTGCCACCTGGATCAAGTGCTCCGACTCGGAGTCGAGGTTGGAGGTCGCCTCGTCGAGGATCAGCACCCGCGGATCTTTGAGAATCACGCGAGCGATGGCCACGCGCTGCTTCTCGCCGCCGCTCAAGCGATGACCCCGCTCCCCCACCACCGTGTCATAGCCTTCGGGCAGCGACGCGATGAAATCGTGAATGTAAGCGGCCTTCGCGGCGGCCACCATCTCCGACTCCGTCGCGTCAGGCTTCGCGTAGAGCAGGTTGTCGCGGATCGAGGCATGGAAAAGGAAGGTGTCCTGGAAGACCATGCCGACCTGGCGGCCCAGCGACTCGAGCGTCAGGTCGCGAACATCGTAGCCGTCAAGCCGGACGGCGCCGAGCTGCGGATCGTAGAAACGCGGCAGCAGGTTGGTGATAGTGGTCTTGCCCGCCCCGGTCGGGCCGACGAGCGCGGCAAGCTGGCCGGGCTCGATCTTGAAGGAAATGTCCGTGAGCGCCGGGCGGTCACTCGTGCCATAGCGGAAGGTGACCTGATCGAACTCGACCTGCCCGCGCGCCTGGTCGAGGTGGACCCCGTCGGGTTTCTGATCGATCACGACCGGGAGATCCATGTACTCGAAGATGCGTTGGAAGAGCGCGAGCGAACCAATCACATTGACCTGCAGATTCGCGAGCGATCCGACCGGGCCGTAGAGACGTCCCAGGAGGACGGTCGCAAAGGTGACCACGGTACCCAGCGATTCCTGGCCGGTCACCACCAGGTAGCCGCCGAACAGCCAGAGTACGGCGGGACCGGCGGTCCCGAGCACACCCATCAGCATGAAGAACCAGCGGCCGATCATCGATTGCCGAATGTTGAGCAGCCGGAGCTCATCGTTGAGCTTGCGGAAGCGCAGGGTCTCGGCGCTTTGCCGCACGAAGGCTTTGACCAGCTGCATGCCGGAGATCCCGAGGGTCTCCTGCATGTAGGCGGTCATCTCCGAAAGCTTTCCCTGGGTCGCCTTGCGCGCCTGGAAGGTGGCCTTGCCGACCTGGCGCGTCGGCAGCAGGAAAGCCGGCAAGACGAGAAGGGCCGCGATGGTGAGCTTCCAATCGAGCGCGAACATCAGGACGACGGTGCTGGCCAGGATGACCACGTTGTTGACGAGGCTGAAGATGGTGTCGGAGACGACGCTCTGCACCCCGTTGACGTCATTGCTCAGCCGGGACATGACGTCGCCGGTGCGGGTGGCGGTGAAGAAGGCGATCGACTGCTTGAGCACGCGATCGAAGAGTTGATTGCGGAGGTCGAACATGATGCTCTGGCTGATCCGGTTGCTGAAGTAGGACTGGACGACGCCGATCAGGCCGCCGAGCAGCGATGACCCAACCAGGATCCCGATCAACAGGGCGACGAACCCGAATCCGCCATGACGCCCGGTCAGGTAATTGATGAGGTCACGGGTGACGAGCGCGGGGATCAGTCCCAGCGCCGCCGCTCCGCCGATGCAGGCGAGCACGACCAGCGCCAGACGCCAGTACGGGATGAAGTAGCTGAAGACGCGCTTCAGGAGCGGCCATTCCAGCTTGACCCCCGGTTCCGGCTCGTGAAAGCCGCCGTGCCACCAATACATGTTGGTTAGCCTACCCAGCCGGGGCCAGATTCGAACGAGGGGGCTTCAGGCCTGGCGTTCGCCGACGGTGATGGCGACGTCCTTGAGCTCACCGGCCCGGACCACGCCGAGCCGGTGCGCCGAGCCGACTTCGAGCCTGCCCAGCTTGCCGAAGAGCTCATCCAGGTGCCGCACCGAGTCGCCGTCGATGGTCACGATCGTGTCGCCCTGCAGCAGGCCAGCCTTCTGGGCCGGACCACCGCTCTCGACCGTGACGACGAGCAGCCCGCTTTCCCGCCCAAGCTGGCTCGCCAGCGCCTGGCTCAGCCGGACGGGTTGGGCGCCCAGGCCGAGATAGGCCCGGCGGATCCGCCCATGGGTCTTCAGACTTTCGGCGACTCGCTCGGCGGTCTCGACCGGAACCGCGCGGCTGACGCCGCGTCCAAAGTTCCAGCTGTTGATGCCGATGACGCGGCCCTCGGCGTCGACAAGCGGGCCGCCCGAGAACCCGGGCAACAGTTCCGCGGTCGTCTGGATGAGCGATTCAACCTGCCCACCCCGCCAGCTGCGGAATGACCCGGACAGGCCGCTAACGATGCCAAAGGTGACCTGCAGATCGCCCGGCTGACCGAGTGCGATCACCAGGTGGCCGGGGCGGATGTCGGTCGACCGCCCTCGCGCCGCGGGCACGCCTTTCAAGCCCTCCGTCCGTAACAGGGCAAGATCCGTCCCAGGATCGCGACCGGCGACCGAGGCTTTCACCGTCGTTTGAGAACCCGTCACCTGGATGGCGTCCTCCTGCTCGAGGACATGGTCCGCCGTCAGAACGAGATCGTCCGCCCAGATGATGCCGGTGGCCGGTCGGCCACGGCGCCCGTCGACCCGCACGACGCTCGAGCCGAGGCGCCCGACGAGCTCAGCAATTTCACGTGAAAGATCGGAGAGGGTTCCCATGCCCTCACGCTATCGCCTGGATCCGGCGGCGTCATCACCCAGACGCCCGGGATGCGAGCCGCCCATTAGGGCAGGTGTAACGGTTTGATCATGGGCAACGTTCTTACTCCAGATTCATTTCGTCAAGTTCATTTGAAGGAGCGACATCATGCAAACCCTGAAGGGGACGTTCGCCACGCGTGGAATCCTGATCGTCATCGGCGCCCTGATCGCGATCGCGGCATCGGCGGTAACGGCGGTGGCCGTCCGCGCCGGGGCTGGCGGATCGACCCAGACCTCGGTTGGTGCCGGCGCCGTTGCCGGCCCGCGCGACACCATTACGGTCGTCGGCGAAGGAACCCAGAACGCGACGCCGGACAACGCCTTGATCAGCCTTGGCGTGTCGACCCGGCAGAGCACCGCGGTAGAGGCGATGAACGCCGCGAATACGGAGATGACGGCACTGCTGAAGGCGATCAAGGGGCAGGGTGTTCTGGACGTCGATATCCAGACGACCGGCATCTCCGTCTATCAGGACCAGCAGTACAACGTGATTGGCTATCGGGCGGGGAATACCGTCAACGTCAAGATCCATCACATCGCCAACATCGGCACCGTCCTCGGGGCGGCCCAGGGAGCGGTTGGCAACGACATCCAGATCAGTGGCATCTCTCTTCAACTGAGCGACAACACCAACCAACTGAAAGGCGCGCGCCAGGCCGCGATGACGGCGGCGGCGGCTCGTGCCAAGGAATGGGCGAACCTCGCCGGGCGTCACCTCGGCAAAGTGCTCTCGGTTTCGGAAGTGGTCGGCGGTGGCTCCTACGGATCGCCCTGCGGTGCGGGCGGCCAATGCGGTGGTGGCGGAGGCGGCGCCCCTGTCCAGGCGGGACAGATGAACGTCACCGTTGACGTAGCGGTTGTTTACGAACTGAGCGACTAAGCGTCAGGCGATGTGAGCCCCGACTTCTTCGTGACAGTCGGGGCACTCTTCTTCCGGTCCGGGAGCGTGGCCTGCGTGTTTTGACTCCATCGGATATTGCGCCGCGCGCCACGCCGCCAATCCGCCGCGTAGAGCCCAGGCCTGGCGGCCTTGCTGTCGGAGGAATTGCGCCACACGGGCGCTGGTGCCCTCGTTGGGTCAAGTGCAGTAAGCGATGATATCGCGATCCGGCGGTAGCGACTCGAAATACTTGGTGATTTCGGCCGCCGGCCGGGCGGCCTGTAGCCCGCGGATGATGGGTTCGGGCGGGATGCGAATTGCCCCGGGGATTCGATGGCTCACGGCCGGGTACACCAACGAGCTGGTCACATCGAGCCCCACGGCCTGACCGGCGTCAAGCTTTGCTTTAGCGGAAGCCACGTCGATGCGCGGCGCGATCATCATCGGCGTGGTTCGG
>DATNNA010000066.1:0-17436 GCA_035602075.1 Binatus sp. (SeqCode)
GCCATCTCTCAGTTCGAAGACCCGCGAGCGGCCGGTGGTCGTCAGCTCGTCGAGACCATCGTCGCCGTAGAACACCAGTGCCCGCTCGTGACCGAGGTCCTTCAGCACCCGGACCATCAGCGGCGCGAGTGGTGCCGCGCCGACTCCCAGGGCCTGCCGGCGCACCCGGCCCGGATTCGCCAGCGGACCGAGGACATTGAAGACCGTCCGGACGCCAAGCTCGCGGCGGGCCGGACCCGCGTGACGCATCGCCGGATGGAAGGTGGGCGCGAAGCAGAAGCCAATGCCGGCGACGTCGATGCAGCGCCGGACGCCGCCGGCGTCGAGCGTGATATCGACGCCAAGCGCCTCCAGCACATCCGCGCTACCGCACCGGCTGGAAGCCGCGCGGTTTCCGTGCTTGGCGACCGGGATACCCGCCCCAGCCGCGACGATCGCGGCCGCGGTGGAGATATTGAACGTCCCGGCACGGTCGCCGCCGGTGCCACAGGTATCGATCGCCCCGGCTGGGAGTTCGAGCGGCGTCGCGTGCGCCCGCATCGACTCGACGAAGCCGGTCATCTCCTCGACGGTCTCGCCTTTGGATCGAAGCGCGATCAACAGGCCGGCTAGCTGTCCGGTCGTGACTTCACCGGCCATGACCTGGTCCATGACGTTGCGCGCCTGGTCACGCGTGAGGGCCGTCCCCTGGAGTAGTTGTTCGATCGCTTCTGACGGGGTCACGGCCGGGGGTACTGGTAGGCCGCGGGCGTGGCCATGACAAGGAGTGCCAGCAGCATCCGATAACAGGCCTGGAAATCGGCCGTCCGGTAGCGGACCGTGCGCCCAGTGGCGCGCTCGACGTCGGGAAGCTCGGCACTGAGATCGGCCATGCTGGCGTTCATCCAGTCGATTTCGAGCGTGAAGGGTCCCTTCGGCTGGTACAGCGGCCGCCCCGCCTGTTCGGCGTAGGCGCGATAGGCGCCGGCTTCGATCCGTCGACAGGCTTCGGCCGGGTGCAGCGAACGGGCCGCCTGCCGGCCGAGCGCCTCCTTGACGACGACACCTTCGATGCCCCGTAGCTCGGCCGCCGCCTCGTCGATCGTCGCCCGGTCGCCCGTGATCAGGGCAGTACGAACCCCGTAGGTACCGGCCAGGGCAGCGTTGAGCGTCGCCTCGCTCTGCTCGCGGCCGTTGATCCGGAGCGCATAGACAGTCCGGCCACCGTAGGTGTGATCCATGATGGCCCGCTCGCGTCCGACGGACGCGTGGTAACCGACGAAGAACGCGACCTCGAACGTCGGGTCGAGCCCGGCCCCCATCGAGTACGGCTTGTCCGCGCCCGTGATGACCTCCACGCCCTCGTCGAGCTCATCGAGGACGAAGTTCCGCATGTCGCCGTGCGAGTCATTGACCACGAAGCGCGTCGCGCCGGCACGCCGGGCTCCGGCGATGGCGGCGTTCGTCTCCGCCGTCATCAATTGGCATGACCGCTCGTATTCGGGCATGCCACGCATGACCTGTTGCAGGTGAACGATGCCGGCCATTCCCTCCATGTCGACGGAAATGAACACACCGTTTCGTGCAGGCGCGGGAGTCCGCGGGCTGGTCGCCAAAGCGCTCCCATTCTAGGGACGGTCGGCAGAACCCACCCTACCCTCGTCCAGGAGGGGAGCGAAATTTGTTCAAAGGCCCGGATGGGGACAAACGTTTGCCACTCCGGGCACATTGGGTCGCTGGAGGGGGGAAGTGGGGTCCTGGTTCCGGGGGGCTTGGAACAAGAACCCCACCGGGAAGTATAGGAGACCGCCGCCCCGTTTTGCATCGGTTTTTCTCACCGAGTTTTCATCTCGGATCGGCTTCAGTAGCGGGCCACGCGGCGCAACCCGTCCGCCACCTTGTCCGGATTGAGCATGAACGCGTGTTCGAGAGCGGGGCTGAACGGCATTGCCGGGACATCCGGGCTGGCGATCCGGCTGACCGGGGCATCCAGGCTGGCGAAGCAACGCTCAGCGAGCTCAGCCGCAATCTCGGCGCCGAATCCTCCGGTCCGGTTGGCCTCGTACACCACAGCGACGCGACCAGTCTTTTCGATCGAGCGCACGCAGGTCTCGACGTCCCAGGGGCGAAGCGTGCGCAGGTCGATGATCTCGATCTCGATGCCGTCCTGACTCAGCCTGGCCGCCGCCTGCATCGTGACCGCCCGCATGTAGCCATAGGTCACCGCGGTCACATCGGCGCCCTGGCGAACGACCGTCGCCTCGCCAAGCGGCAACAGGGCGGCGTCGCCCTGCGCCAGGTCTTGACGCTCGGTCCGATAGAGCTTCTTCGGCTCGAGGAAGATGACCGGGTCGGGGTTTCGAATCGCGGCTTTCAGCAAACCTTTAGCATCGGCCGGCGTCGACGGCAGCACGACTTTCAGCCCGGGGACATGGCAATAAAACGCCTCGGGGGACTGCGAGTGGTACAGGGCGCCGCGAACTCCGCCGCCCGTGGGGGCGCGGATAACGAGGGGACATTCAAAGTCGCCGTTTGAGCGGTACCGAACTTTTGCGATTTCGTTGACGATCTGGTTGAACGCGGGATAACTGTAGTCGGCGAACTGCATCTCGGCCACCGGCTTAAAGCCCTCGAGCGCGAGGCCCTGGGCGACGGCCGCGATGCTCGATTCCGCCAGCGGCATGTCCATCACGCGCTGAGCGCCGAAACGCTGCTGGAGGCCCTCGGTCGCTTTGAAAACGCCGCCCTTGAGGCCGACGTCTTGCCCGAGCACGCAAACCCGGTCGTCACGTTCCATCTCTTCGAAGAGCGCGTCACGCACCGCCTGGACGAGCGTCCGCTCAGGCATCGCCATACACGTGACGGCCGAGCGACCCCGCTTCGGGCTCCGGGGCACGCTCCGCCGCCTCGGTGGCACTCTCGACCTCCCGATTGACCTCGTCACGCATCGTCTGGTCGGCTTCCAGCGACAGCCAGCCGCGGCTCATCAGCGCGTCGCGCATGCGTGGAATGGGATCCTTCAAGGCTTCCGCAGCGAGCTCCGCCGGGTCGCGGTACGCCCGCTGGTCGTCGTCGGTGGAGTGCGATTGCAGGCGCAGGACCTCGGCTTCGATCAGGGTCGGACCACCGCCGGACCTTGCCCGCTCCGCCGCCTCGGCCACGGCCGCGTGGACGGCGAAGAAGTCATCGCCGGGAACCCGAACGCCAGGAATGCCGTAGGCGGCCGCTCGTTCCGCGACGCCGGGTCCCGCGACCTGCAGCACTTGCGGCACAGAGATCGCCCAGTGATTGTTTTCGCAGAAGAAGATCACCGGACAGCGGTGGATGCCGGCGAAGTTCAAGCCTTCGTGAAAGTCGCCCTGGCTGGTCGCGCCCTCACCAAAACTCACATAGCAGAGGGCCCCTTCCCCTTTCCATTTCAGGGCCAGACCGATTCCCGCCGCCTTGGGGATCTGCGGGCCGACGGTGCTCGATCCAATCACGATGCCGCGGCGCCGGCTGCCGAAGTTGCCCGGGGTCTGGCGCCCGCCACTCGAGGGATCGGCGGCGCGGGCGAACGCCGAGAGCATGAGTTCTTCGGGGGTAAAGCCGCAAGCGAGCGCGGCAGCAAAATTTCGATAGTAGAGGCAGAAACGATCGCGGCCCGGCTGGAGCGCTACGATGGCCGCCACCTGGGCGACCTCATGGCCGCGGGGCGAAATAATAAAGGCCAGCTTGCCGGCGCGGTTCAGCACGAAGCGCCGGTCATCCAGCGCGCGGGCCCGGAGCACCGTGCGGTAGGCCTCGAGAACGCGCTCTTCGGTCAGTCCCTCAGCGTCGGTCGGCAACCGTGAAACTCTAGTCCGGCGACCCCGCTAGCCGTGCGGGCGGACGACGCCAATGCCAAAGCCGTCGCCGACCGGAAGAACGGTCGCCTCGAGTTGCTCGTGGTGCAGGAACTTTTCATTGAAGGCGCGGAGCGCGTCGGTGTTCTCGTCGTGCTCGCCGGCCGCGATCCGGCCGCTCCAGAGCACGTTGTCGACGGTGATCATCCCGCCGGGCGCCATCTTCGGCAGCAAGGCGTCGAGGTAGGCCATGTATTCCGGCTTGATGGCGTCGATGAAAGCGAAGTCGATCCCCGGCGCGAGCCGCGGCAGGACCCGCAACGCCGGCTCGTTGATCACCCGCACGCGGTCGGTCACGCCGGCGCGCAACCAGTAACGGCGCGCGCGGTCGGTTCGCGCTCGGTCCGGGTCGATCGTGTCGATGCGACCGCCCGCGGGCAGCGCGCTCGCCATCCACAGGGTCGAGAAGCCGATCGCCGTTCCGATCTCGACCACGCGCTTGGGCGCGAGTGCCATCACCAGCACCCGCAGCAGGCGGCCCGCCGCCGGGTTGACAATCGGCACGCCCTCGCTCCGGCCGGTCTTGAGCATCTCCTCGAGAACCGGCCCGAGCGGGGCATGAACCCCCTCCAGGTACTCGAGATCTCGGTCAGTGGTGAGCATGCGCCTCCTGCAATGCAGGGAAATGATTGAGCGGTCCGTGCCCGTGACCCAGCCCCGGAGCCGAGGCCAGCGCGCGCGAGAGATAGTCGCGAGCCTCCGCGACGGCACGCGGCAGATCAAGGCCTATCGCCAGCCCGGCAGTGATCGCGGCCGAGAACGTGCAGCCGGTGCCGTGGGTACTGGTTGTCACGATCCTGGCGGCGCGATACTCGTGGACGCCCTGGCTATCGACCAGCAAGTCGACGATCGGGTCGTCCTGCGAGTGGCCACCTTTGATCACGACAGCCTGTGCTCCGAGCTCCATGATGGCGTGCGCCGCGGCCAGCCGGTCGTCGCGAGTGCGGATCGCTCGGGCCGCGAGCACCTCGGCTTCCGGAATATTGGGTGTCACGACGTGTGCCAGGGGGAGCAATCTGCGGCGCAGGGCGTCGACCGCATCTTCGCGAAGCAGGCGGTCGCCACTCTTGGCGATCATCACGGGGTCGACGACCAGCGGGCCAAGCCGATGGCGCTGGATGCCGGCGGCCACGATCTCGATGATGGCCGCGCTCGACAGCATGCCGGTCTTGAGTGCGCCGATCGAGAAATCCTCGGCGACGGCGTCGAGCTGGGCCCCGATGACATCCAGATCAATCTCCTGGACGGCGCGGACACCGACCGTGTTCTGCGCGGTGATCGCCGTGATGACCGTCACGCCATAGACGCCCAGGGCCGCGAACGTTTTCAGGTCGGCCTGGATGCCGGCGCCGGCCCCGGAGTCGGAGCCGGCGAGGGTCAGCGCGACGGGCAGCGTCATGCCATCACTTTACGGAGCGCCAGATATGACCCTGCCGCAACCACGATGCTGGCGACGCCCGAGATGTCCGCCCCGTGCAGCGCATCGATCAACGGTTGGTTCGCGAAGTGGGCGCCCGGAAAGGCGGTCGAGAACAGGTTCGGGTAGTTGACGAAGACCAGGCTGACGGCGGTGCCGATCACCCAGGCCAGCACGGCGGGCCGGACTTTCCCCTGACCGAAGACAAAGAAGCTCAGCAAAACGACCGCCGCCCAGGCCGGCGCCCATAAGTACGTCAGGATCAGGAAGTCTTGATAAAACAGATGAAAGTCCCAGAGGACGACGGCCACGGTCGCGATGGCGGCACCCAGGACACCGGCCGCGAGCGCCGTCTGCCAGCGCTTGTGACGGATCCCGAGCGTCTGGGTGACGAGGCCGGCCGTATAGACGTCGAGATAGTTCGCCCAGACTTCGCCCAGGATGACGAAGGCGAAGAACGGCACCGCGACCGCGGCGGGCGCGTGCCGGGTGATCACCGCCAGGACGCCCGAGTCACTCGCCAGCTTCGGATCGATCGTCGGCAAGAGCAAGCCAAACAGTCCCAACAGGATCATGGGGAGCGTGACGCCGACGATCGGCCACCAGGTCACCGCCCGCACGGAACTGGTCGCTGGTAAGTAGCGCGAGTAGTCGCTCGCGAACGGATACCAGGAGGCGACGAGCGCGAAGCAGCTCATGACGCCGAGGACGAATTTCCCGGGGTAATCGGCCCCCGAGGCCGTCGCGCCGGCGGTCCAATGCATCTGCCCGGCCAGAAGTGCAAAAAGAAGAATTGAGAAGGCTGCGAATGCCACCGCGCCGAACGTCTCGAAGACCTTGATGGTTCGGTGGCCATAGACGGCGACGACGACGCTCACGGCCGCAATCACGAGCACCCAGGGGAACAGGAACTTGCCCGCGACATCGGGGCGTACGCCCGCGACCTGAAGCAGCTGGACACCCGCGAGCGCGGCGATGATGGTGTCGACGGCGAACCATCCGACGCCGAGAAAGAGAGTCAAAAAGGCTCCGGGGTACGCACCTCGATTGCCGAAGATGCGCCGAGTGAAGACAATCTGCGGCTGGCCGCTTTTCGGTCCCGTGTTGCTGAGAAGGCCCAGGATCACCGCGCCGGCCAGCGTACCGATGAGGACCGCGAGCAGGCCGTCCCATACGCCAAGCCCGTAATACGTCGTGAGCAGGCTTGCGGTCAGCAGGCTGGCGTAGTTGACGAAGGCGCCCGCCCAGAGAAAGCCCAGTTCTCTCGGGTGGCCGTGACGCTCCGCATCCGGAATGGCGTCGATGCCGTGCGTCTCGACTTTGAGAAACGCATCTGACGGGACCTCAGCGAGGTCGGTCATGTCTATCCCTCCGCTGGCATTACCCAGATCAGGTTCGAAGGGTTGGTGGAGCGTTCCACCTCTCAGCGTTCCAAACGCACCCCGTTATTCGAGTATAGCTACCAGTAGCGCTCTTCTTTCCAGGGGTCGGCGGCGTTGTTGTAGCCGTTGCGTTCCCAGAAACCAAGCCGGTCGTGCTCGACCCATTCGAGCGCCTCCAGCCACTTCGCGCTCTTCCACGCGTAGCGCTTGGGAACGACCAGCCGGAGCGGCCCGCCGTGATCCGGCGTCAGCTCTTCGCCATCGTGCCGGTAGGCAATCATGACGTCGTCGTCGGCGAGGATCTCCACGGGCAGGCTCGTCGTGTAGTCGGCGTCGCAATGGGCGATGACATGAGTCGCTACGCTGCGCGGCTTGACGAGCGCCACCAGGTCTTTGAAGGCGACGCCCTCCCAGTTGTTATCCAGGCGGCTCCACGTCGTCACGCAGTGCATGTCGGCCGTGATCGCCGTCGATGGCAATTTCCGTACTTCGTCCCAGGTCAGGGTCGTCGGCGCGTCCACTTCACCGTACAGCCGCAGGCGCCAGCGGGCCATGTCGTAGCGCGGTGGGCTGCCGTACGACAGCACGGGCCACTTGAGCGTCAGCACCTGCCCCGGCGGAAGGCGATGGGGATCTTTCAGCACGCGTGGGTCCTGCTCGCGGTCCCGACGAAAGAGCATCAGCCCCCACCCTGCCCTCCCCCAGAGGGGGAGGGATCGTGGTCGTGTTTTCCCCCGGAAGGGAAGGCCGTTTCGTTGTCGTCCGACGGGTGCTTGAGCTCTTTGCGGAACTGGTCGAAGGCGTCGACGACGACGTCGCTGACGCCGTAGACGCTCAGCACGCGCTCGAGCGCACCCTGGACATCGGCCTCTGGAAGTAGGTCCGTCTGCACCTCGTACCAGGGCACCACCTCGCCCTCGGCCGTCGTCCACTGGCCGTCTTTGAAGCTCACCGGCACAAAACCCTGCGTGTTCTCCGGTTCGGAACCCGTCACTTGCCTAATCTATATCGGCGCGTATGCCTCTGCTGGATTCCGTTCCCGTCACCAGCTGCCACGAGTGCGTGGCGATGCTGACGCTGCCGCTCGCGCTCTTCCTCTTGCTGGCGGAGACGGCGGTCGGCGGCTTTGCCACGGTGGCCTATTTACGTCTCACCGGTGGGCTGACCCACGGCTTTCTAAAGTTCATCGCGGTCACGTACGCGATCCTCGGCAGCCTGGCGTTCCTGGTCGTGCTCGCCATCCCGTCCGGCGCGTATCATCGGCTGCTCTCGATCAATCCGTCCGTCGCCGGCGCGCTGATCTTCTTACAGGGCCTGCTCGTCGTCGCGTTGGTGGTCCACGCCGTGGTCATCTGGCGCCAGGATGGCTCGCGCCTGAGCTGGGTCCTGACCCTATCGGCGTCTTTGCTGCTGCTGGCCGCCATCGCCGCGGCGCTCTTGCCGCTGGCGGGCTCCCTCCTCAATGCTGCCGCCATCGTCCTGGTAGTGGCGCTCTCCGCCGCCGTCCTCGGTGCGGCGACCACCGGGATGCTGCTCGGGCACTGGTACCTGGTGACGCCGGCGCTCACCAACCGTCCCCTGCTGCGCGCCATCGGCGTTCTCCTGGTGGGCCTGGTCCTGCAGGCGATCCTGTTTCCACTGACGCTCCGCGGTCTGGCCCACGGCTCCGGTTCGCTGACCCATCCGTTGACCCTGAGCCCGGTGCTGTCTGTGCTCTGGGGGCTGGGCGCCGTGCTGTTGCCGCTGGTGGCCGCCGGGCTGGCCCTGCCGACCTGCCGGCTGCGGTCGTTCATGTCCACGACGGGCCTGCTCTACCTGGCGATGATCGCCATCCTGCCCGGCCAGCTGCTCGGCCAGCTTCTCTTCTTCGTTGCCGCCTCCGCCTGATAGCGGCACTGACGCTTATTAGATAACCGAGGCGGCCTATTTCACGGACGTCTGATGGCTGGGTACGGCTGCCCATCCCGTCCTAAAATCCGCGCAGCCCGACCTTAAGGGGGAAATCTGAATTGTCACGTTCCGTTATGCGAGTCGTTCTGATCGTTGGCGTGCCGCTCGTGGCGCTCACCACCATCAGCATTGTAGGAACCCACCCGCCGCGTTCCCTGGCGACGCGCCCGCTCGCCACGACGCACGTGGCCACCCTGGGGTCATTGCAAACGGGAATCAACGGGCTCGGACGGATGGCGCTGCGGGTTACGCCGCCTCCGACACCGGCCCCGGCGGCAGCGCCTCCCGCCGCCCCCGTGGCTGCCCGGCCAGCCCCGGTTCGACCGGCTCCGCCGGTTTCGGGCGTGGGCGGCGCGGCGGGCGTCCAGTTCGGCCTCGTCAACCAGGACCGGGCCGCCAACGGCGTGGCGTCGCTCGCCTACAGCGCCTCGCTGGCGCGAGTCGCCCAGTACCGGGCCCAGGACATGCTGAACCGCAACTATTTCTCGCATTACGATCCGTCGACGGGCAAGCTGGCGTTCGTCCAGCTGCTGCGCCTCTGGGGCATCCCGTACAGCACCGCCGGCGAGAACATCGCCTGGTCGACCGACCCGTCGATGGCGGCGATCAACACCATGTTCATGAACTCGCCGGACCACCGGGCGAACATCCTCAAGGCCGCCTACCACCGGGTTGGCCTGGGCGTCGCCAGCAACGGCGCGAAAATCATGGTCGTCGAGGTCTTTTCGAACTAGGGAGGGGCCGGAACCGCCTCTGCCGGCCTCCCCGGCACCTTGGGGAATTTCCGAGCTCGAATCTGAGTTACTCTTGATGCAGTTCGTCCAAGAAAGGGAGATTCATGAGTAAAGCAGTTCAAGTAACGACCGCCACATTCGAGGACCAGGTCATTCTCTCGGAGCAGCCTGTGATCGTGGACTTTTACGCCGATTGGTGTGGCCCGTGCAAGATGCTGTCGCCGGTTCTGGAGCAGCTGGCCGTCGAGCACACCGAGGTCAAGATCGCCAAGGTCAACGTCGATGAGGAGCCGGCTCTAGCTGAGCGGTTCCGCATCCGTGGGATTCCCCACGTCGTAATGTTCCGCGACGGCAAGGTCGCCGAGCAGGTCCTCGGTTACAAGCCCAAGGCCGCCCTCGAGGCCAGTCTCGGTCTCAACGGCACGGCCCCGAAAGTCGTAGGCCCGAGCCCCGCCTGATCGTCAGCGCGCGGCTCGCGCCGCGGCGCACTCCTCGCACGGGCATATGGCCCGTAAGAACGTAAGCCCGTAGATTCCCGTGTTGTGGCCGTCCTTCCAGTAGGGGCGCACGCCGAAGAGCCCGACCGGCTCCATCTGGTCTAGGTCGATCTGGTCGTCGGCGAGCTCTGTCGTCACAGCCAGCTTTCCGGGGACCCCCATTTCGCCGGCGCATTCGGCGCACGGGCAGTTCCAGCGAAGCAGCTCGAAGTCATACGCCGACTGATGGCCGTCGGCCCACTGGATCGTCATCAGCCGCCGGGCGCGGTCCGCCAGGATGTCGAGCGGCCGCTCTCGATCGGCGGAGTCGGCTACGTCGGCGACGTCGGCGTTAGGCGGCTTCGTCGTCGCCCGGTGCGAGGGTCAAGTCGAGATCCTGCCAGTTCGGCACCCGGCGCAGCTGGGCGAGCTCGAGCATGACGCGACCCTGCGCCTCGAAGACGGCGTCATGGACCGCGTTGAGGTCCTCGGGATCGATCCGCTGGACTCGATCCGCCAGCTCAGCATCGTACCGTGCCGCGTATGCGACCACCAGATCCCGGATGTCCTCCGGGAGGGCGCGCTCGCCCGCCAGCCGGAGCTCCTCAAGCCGGTCGAGCAGCGTGTCCATCGCCGCGATCCGCCAGTAGGCGAGGCGAACCGGGGCGTGCGTCAGCTCCGCCTCGGCGGCCGCCTGCGACATGGCGCGCACCGCCGACTCGTAGTGAGTCGCCTCGCGGGTCGACATTGTCATTTCCTGAATCACTGATAACTCCTGTGAATGCCCGCCGTGGGGCCCGTCACTTCCTACCCTTACCCGGAACCCAATAAACACAGCGAGGGCGGAAATTCCGCCCTCCATTTGCCGGATTCCTGACTACAACAGTATAAGTTCCCGCCAAAAGTCCGTCAATCGGGTCTTCGCCCTAGTCGGATTTGGACTCTCGGGAGAAACCCGGCGTCTGTCCGCGGCGCTTCTCCCGGCGCAGGTACATCCGATCGGGGCCGCCGGTCGGCCCTGGCGGCAGGATGGTGAAGAGCTCGAAACCGTCCTCGGACAGCTGGTTGACTTCCTCGACGGTGTTGACCACCTTGTATTCGAACGGCATCTCAGCGCCTAAGCATAGGGCAAGCTCAAGGCAGCTCGCCAAGAATTCGAACGCCCGTCGCCGTCCCGACGATCGCGGCCCGGGCCATGCCAAAAAACAGGCCGTGCTCGATGACGCCGGGGATGGTGTGGATGGCCACACCCAGTGCGGCATCGACCGCCCCGAAGCTCGTGTCCAGCACGAAGTTGCCGTTGTCGGTCTTGAACGGCGCGCCGGCCGCTATCCGGAGTTCGGGCCTCCCGCCGAGGGACTCGATCGAGCGGCTGGTCACCTCCCACAGGAATGGCAGGACCTCGACCGGGACCGGGCCACGGCCCAGCCGTCCGACCAGCTTGCTCTCGTCCGCGATCAGGACGAACCGCCGGCTCGCGTGGGCGACGATCTTCTCCCGCAACAGCGCCCCGCCGCGCCCCTTGACGCAGTTGACGGCCGGGTCGATCTCATCCGCCCCATCGACGGCGAGATCGAGCGACCCATCGACGCTCTCCGTGATCGGGATGCCACCGGCCTCGGCCTGAGCACGGCTCTCCAGGGACGTAACGACCGCCCGCACCTTGAGGCCGTTGCGCACCTTCGCGCCGAGTCCCTCGACGAAGTAGCGGGCCGTGCTCCCGGTCCCCAGCCCTACGATCGTCCCCGGTTTGACCAACTCGAGGGCGCGCTCCGCGGCGGATTTCTTCTGAGCCTCGACTTCGGCGGGCGCGGTTGCCATTTAGTTGATAGAACCGATGTCAGGTAGAATCGACGAGATGGGGCGGCTGATGGATAGCGTGCCGGGGCGCGTCATCCGCAAGTTCCTCGAGGACCAGGCACCAAACTGGGCGGCGCTGATCGCCTGGAACGCCCTCTTTGCCACGTTCCCGATCGTGCTTTTCGCCGCGTCACTGCTCGGCTATGCCCTCCGGTTGTTTGGGGAGGCGAACGACGCCGTGTACAAGACGATCTTTAGCGTCATCCCGAACGATACCGGGCAACAGAACGAGGTGATCAAGGCGGTCAGCGGCGTCAAGAGCCAGAGCGGCATCCTGTTCGTCGTCGGCCTGATCGGCCTGCTCTGGGGTGGGGCGGCGTTGTTCGGCGCCATCGAGCAGGCATTCGCGGTGATCTACCACACGAAGCCCCGGGATTTCATTCGATCGAGGTTGATCGCTTTCGGCATGGTCTTCCTGTTCACCGTGCTGGTGGGCATTGCGGTGGCCACGTCGTCCATTCTGCCAGCCCTCAAGAACATCCCCGACATCCCGCTATTCCTGTATTCGGGCGCGGCGGCCGTCATCCTACAGATGATCGTTGGGGTGGCCGCGGGCTTCCTGCTGTTCGGCAGCATCTACTACGTGATTCCGAACCGCAAGCAACAGTTACACAAAGTTGTCCCCGGCGCGCTCGTGGCGGGCATCCTGTTTGAGCTTGTCACGCTGCTCTTCCCGCTCTATCTATCGATCAACCGGGGCATCAACCAGTACGGAGCAACATTCGGGCTGCTCTTCCTGTTGATGACGTTCTTTTTCTTCCTGGGGCTGATCACGATGATCGGCGTCGAGGTGAACAGTGTGATTTACCCGGTGCCGATCGATTTGCCCGGCAAAGATGGTCACGCGGTCGCCCCTCCCCAATCCGGACCTGGGGGTGAACGACGGCGGGTGGCGACGAATGGTCAGGCACCGGACGGTCGGCGCCGTATCCCAGCACGCGCGGCACTCGGAATGGCCGTTGTCGCCTCCGTCGTTGGTGTCCTGCTCGGTCGGCGAAGCGCCAACTCCGACTGAAGGGCCAGTAGACTTAATACGTGGCGGTTGAGGCACTCACTCCGCGGCCGGCAGCGGCCAAGGAGGCATCACCAGGGCGCGCCTGGTGGATCGAGCCGGCTCTCACGGTCCTCTGCTACAGCGCCTTCGTCATCTATGCCACCTGGTCCGTCTTCTCCGGCACAGTGGTCTCTTCCGATCCCTACGTCTCGCCGTTTTTCTCCACCTGGCTTGGCTTCGGCCTGATCAAAGTGCCGATCATCGGCCTCCTGATCCCGATCCTCGCGGTCATCCCGCTGGGTCTTCGGGGCAGTTGTTATTACTACCGAAAGTCGTACTTTCGATCGTTTTTCTGGGACCCGCCGGCCTGCGCCATACAGGAGCTGAAGCGCGGCCGCTACCACGGCGAAACCCGTTTTCCCTGGGTGCTGAATAACTATCACCGATATTTCTTGCTGCTGAGCCTGATCGTGCTGGTGTTTCTCTGGGTCGATGTCGTGCGCGCGTTCGTGTTCCATGGGCATTTTCTGATTGGCCTGGGCTCGCTGGTGATGCTGGTCAATGTCATCCTGTTGAGCGCCTACAGCCTGACCTGTCACTCGTTTCGATACTTGATGGGCGGTCGCATCGATCGCTTCTCGCGGGCGCCCGCCGGACGCCTGTGGCATCGCGCCGTGATGCTGCTGAACCGCGCGAACCCGCAGCATGGGGCCTGGGCCTGGTACAGCATGTTCTCGGTCGCGCTGACGGACGTCTATATCCGGCTCTTGATGGCGGGAGTCATTCACGAACCAAGGGTGATCTTCTGAGCGAGGCCTACCAGACACTAACCACCGACGTGCTGGTGATCGGCGCGGGCGGCGCCGGCATGCGCGCCGCGATCGAGGCAGGGGCCGCGGGTGCCCGAGTCGCCGTGGTCTGCAAGTCGCTTCTGGGCAAGGCACACACGGTCATGGCCGAAGGCGGTATCGCCGCCGCCCTGGCCAACGTCGACCCGGAAGACAATTGGCAGGTTCATTTCCAGGACACGATGCGCGGCGGCCAGATGATCAACAACTGGCGAATGGCGGAGCTTCACGCCCGCGAGTCGCCGGACCGCGTCTACGAGCTCGAGACCTACGGCGCGATCTTCGACCGCACCCCGGACGGCCGCATACTGCAGCGAGCCTTCGGTGCCCATACGTATCGGCGACTCTGCCATGTGGGTGACCGCACCGGCCTGGAAATGATCCGCAGCCTGCAGGACCGCATCGTCCAGCTCGGCATCGAGGTCCATATGGAGGTCACGCTGACCAAACTGCTGAAAGATTCCGACCGGGTCATCGGCGCCTTTGGCTACAACCGGATCGACGGCGCTTTTATCGCGTTTCGATCCAAGGCCGTCATCATCGCGACCGGTGGTTGGGGCCGTCTCTATCAAGTCACGTCGAATTCCTGGGAGGGCACCGGCGACGGCGTCGCCATGGGTTTCGAGGCGGGGGCCGAAGTGCTCGATCCGGAGATGGTCCAGTTCCACCCCACCGGTATGGTCTGGCCGCCCGGCGTCCGCGGCATCCTGGTCACCGAGGCCGTCCGCGGCGAGGGTGGCTATTTGACCAATCGCGAGGGGAAACGTTTCATGCTGGAGGTCGACCCCAAAAAGAAAGAGCTCTCCTCGCGCGACGTGGTGGCGCGGGCCATCTACGAAGAGGTCCAGGCGGGGCGCGGCACGGAGCACGGCGGCGCCTACCTGGATGTTCGTCACCTCGGCGCAGAAAAAATCAAGAAAAAGCTGCCCTCGATGTACGAGCAATTTCTCCGGCTGGCCGATGTCGATATCACGAAGGAGCCAATGGAAGTCGCGCCGACCATCCATTACGCGATGGGTGGGCTGCGGGTCGAGGCCGAGACCGGGGCAACGACGATTCCGGGGCTCTATGCCGCTGGTGAGGCGGCCGCCGGATTGCACGGCGCGAATCGGCTGGGGGGAAACTCCCTGTCGGATCTGCTCGTCTTCGGCCGCCGCGCCGGAGCGGCATCGGCCGCCTACCTGCGCGACGTGGCGCTGGGCACGATCGACGAGCGCCAGGTGGCGGACGAACAGCAACTTTTACTCTTGCCCCTTGTCGGCGACGGCAAAGAGAATCCGTACCTGCTGCAGCAGGAGCTTCAGCAGGCGATGCAGGACGGCGCCGGCCTGGCCCGCGAAGAGAAATCACTCAAGGCCTGTCTGGACCGAGTACTGGAGCTGCGACAACGGTCGGCCCGGATCCGTGTCCCGGGGTCACGCAAGTACAACCCCGGTTGGCACACGGCCCGCGATCTTCGGTTCATGTTGACGATCGCGGAAGCGATCGTGCGCGCCGCCATCGAGCGGCGAGAGAGCCGCGGGGCGCACTGGAGGCTCGATTACCTGGAGAAAGATCCGGCACTGGGCCGCGTGAACTTCATCGCCTACGACGACGGCGGGCGAGTCAAGCTCAAGACCCGGCCGGTGCCAGAGATGCCTCCCGAGCTGGGCACGCTGTTTGCCGACGCCGCCCCTCCCCCACCAGCGTCCCAGCCGCCAGCGCCACGGCCACCCAAGCCGCAACCGGTCCGGACATGAGCACGAGATCTCCCATTGCGGAGGGCCGGGGTGCGGGGTCCGGCAGCCCGATCGTCCTCCAGGTCTTCCGCGGAGACACGGACGGCGGCCGGGAGCAGCGCTTCGAGGTGCCCTCGCTGGAAGGCATGGTCGTCCTCGACGCCGTCCATTACATCCAGGCGCACTTCGCGAACGACCTCGCCTGCCGATGGAACTGCAAAGCCGCCAAGTGCGGTTCGTGCAGCGCTGAGATCAATGGCCGGCCGCGGCTCATGTGCAAAACGCGCGTCGACGAGTTCGTCGGCCAGGAGATTCATGTCGGGCCGATGCGCGCGTTTCCGTTGATCAAGGACCTGGTCACGGACGTCTCATGGAACTACGAAGTCAACAAACAGATCCCGGGGTTCACGCCGGCGGCGAGTGAGCCGGTCCCCTACCGGATGCTGCCCGAGGACACCGAGCGAGTCTACGAATACCGGAAATGCATCGAGTGTTTCCTTTGTCAGGACGTCTGCCACGTCTTGCGCAACCACGACGACAAGTCCGCCTACTACGGGCCGCGCTACATGGTGCGGATCGCCGCGCTCGAGATGCATCCGCTGGATACGCGGAAGCGCACCGGCCTCCTGCACGGCAAAGCCGGCATTGGCATGTGCAACATCACCAAGTGCTGCCAGGAAGTTTGCCCCGAGCACATCAAGATCACGGACAACGCCATCATCCCGTTGAAAGAGCGCATGGCGACAGACGTCTATGATCCGGTGGTGCGGATCGCGCGCAAGATCAACCCGTTTTTGGGCGCGCCAGCGACGGGTGACTGGCAAGAGGCCAAGCCGAGTGGCGCGGCCGGTCCGCAGCGGTTCGCGCTCAAGGACGTTGTGCGCTTGAAGACCCGCGGTCGCCGGTTGGCACGGGTTGGTAGCGTCCTCCCCGACGGCAAGCTCGAGGTCTGGGTCCTCCACATGAATGGCAAGGTCCAACACTGGGACGGGCCCAAGGTCGTTCGAACGTCCGACGTCGCGAACAACTACGGGCCGCTCGATGACGTCGGGATTGGCGCCAAGCTCGTCGAGCAGTACATCACCGAGGACCACGAAGCCCAGCATCGCGAGTAACGATCAGTAAACCCCGCTGGGATCGCCTGGGCCCTTCATCGCCGCATGATTTCTTGAATCGCGCTCGAATCGCGCGACCGGCACTGCGTCTTTCCCGGCTGCACGCGGCCGCCGATCTGGTGCGACGGGCACCACCTGGTCTGGTGGACCCGAGGCGGCGCAACGGCGCTGCCCAACCTGGCGCTCTTGTGCCGGCCGCATCACCGGATGGTCCACGAAGAGGGCTGGCGGCTGGTCCGCCAAAAGGACGGACGGTTCACAGCGATCCCGCCGCCCCACAGAGTGCTGCCGAGCGCACGCTCGGCCTGAGCCAGGCGCGACTGCCTGAGTCGCCGCCATCGGCCTGAGTCACGGAGATCATGCCTCGTCGGTTGTCGCTTGGGAACCACCGCGCGTCGGACCGGATTGGGCTGGGAAGGATTCTGGGCGATCGCCGTTGTATCTGGGACGGTTCGGCCTGACATCGTTTCCTAGGGCTCTCGGCGAACCTCATCACCCCGCGCAACAGTCGCGGGGTTTTTCTTTGTCCAGACGAGCGCATGCGCGTAGCCAAGGTTCGTAAAGCGCGCCTCTGGAAAGATCGATCCGTAGCGGCGCTCGAATGCCTGGCGCGAAAGATAGCGATCGCCCGCCAGGTGATCCAGCCACGGTACGCTGATTCTGAATCTCAATAGCCAGGCGGACTGCGACCAGCCGAGACGTAGCACATCCCTGGGAACGTTGCGCACAGCCCCAGCGACATGAACCCAGCGCGGCGGCGTCGGCTGCGAGGCGACGTTGTCGATCAATATCGCGGTGCCGCCGGCCCTGACCATGCCTCGTAGATGCAGGAGCGCCGCGTCCAGGTCCGAGACATGATGTAGAGTCGCTGAGCTGAAGACCAGATCGAACCCAGCACCGTCCGTAAAACCCATCAGATCCCTCGCGAGATATCGAAGATGCGGCCCGGGTCGCTGGCGAGCGATGTCGATCAGGGGCTCACTGATGTCGACGCCGACGACGTCGTCGAAATGCTCGGCGAGCGCCCGCGTGTGGCGCCCGGACCCACAGCCGGCATCCAGAGCCCGGCCACCATGGGC
>DATNNA010000067.1:0-6761 GCA_035602075.1 Binatus sp. (SeqCode)
GTCAAGGACCCGGCCGACCTCTACCACCTGACGAAGGAGCAGTTGATGACCCTCGAGGGCTTTGCGGACAAGTCGGCGCAAAACCTCCTCGACCGCATCGCCGCCAGTAAGTCGACGACGCTGATCCGGTTTCTCTCCGCCCTCGGCATCAGCCATGTCGGCTGGACGATGGCCGGCTTGCTGGCGGACCACTTTGGAACGATCGACCGCCTGGAAGCCGCGAGCGTCGACGACCTCCGGGCGATTAGCGGCGTGGGCCCGACGGTTGCGGAAGAAGTCCACGAGTACTTCCAACGGCCCGAGTCACGTCGCCTGATCGAGCGCCTGCTCGCGGCCGGGATCGAAATCAAGAAACCCGAGCGCCGCGAGGGCCCGCTCTCCGGAAAGACGTTCGTCCTTACCGGCACGCTGAGCTCGTTGACGCGGGGACAGGCTGAGGAGCGGATCAAGGCACTCGGGGGCGCGATCGGCCCCGGCGTCTCCAAGAAGACCGACTACCTCGTGGTAGGTGCCGACCCGGGCTCCAAGCTCGAGAAGGCGCAGCGGCTCAAGATCCCGATCCTCGACGAGGCCGCCTTCCTCGAGCTCCTCGGGCAAACCTCTTGACAACCTAGGCACCGTTACTCGGCGATACGAGGGGTCGCAGATAACGCTAAGTGAACGCTATCAGAATTTGTAACGAGTCGTGACAGGTCCTTAACCTTTCTTTGGGGCCGCGCGACGCATATTGCGAGTGTGTCGATCCCGCCCGTCCTCGCGGTGCCCGGCGGTCGCGCCGTCGGGCGCCTGAAGCGGATCAGCGCTCGGGGCCTGCTCGCCTTGCTGACGGCCGCTGTCATCATGCTGGTCTCGGTCCTCGGCGCGCTCTTGCCGGATGCCACCTTGCCCCTCACCTGGTATGTGCCGGTGCTCGACAGCGCCAGGCTGATCATTCTCGCCGTCGTCCTCTTTCTCTCGTCGACCGACGTGGTGATCCGCCGCCACGGCCGGTCGCTGCCCCTGGCGTTTGTCAGCGTCGTGCTCGGCATGCTGTGGCTACAGCACATGCTGACCTTCCCGGGCGTCGCTCCATTCGCGATGCCGTTCGTGACCAACCAGACAGCACCTTTTCTCTTCCACGCCGCGCACATCAGCACGCCGGTACTCTTCGCCGGGATCCTTTTCTACCGGGCGGGTCCGCTGGCCCAACCGCGGCGGTCATTGGTCCGGGTCGTTGCCCTGGCGTTGGGCGTGAGTCTCGCGGCCGTCGCCGTCACGGCCGGCCTCGCGCTCATGTTGCCCCCGCTGATCGTCGACGGACGCTTCACCGGATTCAACATGCTGCTTCAGGCCGGCCCGTTTCTCGCCGTCGCCTTTGTCGCCATCGCCTACCGGCGCGCAAGCGGCCGGGACCGCCGCATCGAGACGAGTGTGATCGCCGGTTTGATCTTCGTCAGTATCGAGACCATGGTCTTCATGTTCATGCAGGCCCGGTACGACGGATTCTGGTACGTCGGGCATGGCTTGACGGTGCTGCCCTGCGCCGCCCTTCTCGTGGGCACGGTCGGTCTCTATGCCGCCGCCCGTCGGGACGCCGAGGTCCAGCTGCGGGTCGTGGAACAGCTCAAAGAGTCGCAGCAGCGGCTTCAGGTCATCATCGACACCTCACCGAGTGCCGTGATCACCGCGGAGGAGCACGGCCTGATCACAGGCTGGAACCGCAAAGCGGAGGAGATCTTCGGCTGGTCGCACGATGAAGCCGTCGGGCACACGCTGACTGGCACGATCATTCCTCGTCGCCACCGCGACGCCCACCAGCGAGGGCTATCACGCTACATCGAAACCGGCGAAGGACGGCTGATCGGCAAGACCGTCGAGCTGGCGGCCCTGCACCGGGACGGCCACGAATTTCCGGTCGAGGTGTCCGTTTCCGCCACGTCCCGTGCCGGTTCGCGAGTCGACTTTGTGGCGTTCGTCACCGACATCAGTCAGCGGCGGATGGCCGAGCGCCTTCGAGGTGTGCAGTTCGCCGTGACGCGTCCGCTCGCGAACGCGGCGACCTGGACGGAGGCGGCACCGCAGGTGCTGCGGGGCATTTGCGAATCGCTCGGCTGGGCCGCGGGCGAGTTCTGGAGGGTGGACAACCACGCAAACGTCCTTCGCTGGGAGTCGGGCTGGTATCGACCGTCGAGAGACTTTGGCGCCTTCCAGGCAGCCGGCATGGACCTGACGTTCGCTCGAGGTGCGGGTCTGTTAGGGCGGGTCTGGCGGACGGGCCGCGCCGCTTCGGTCGACGATGTCGCGGCCGGGGATTCACCGCGCGCCTTGCAGGCCAGCCGGGCGGGGCTCCACGGCAAGTTCGCCTTCGCCGTCACCAACGGACGAAAGGTGATCGGGGTGGTTGCGCTCTTCAGCCCAGAAGGCCGGTCGCTTGACCGGGCCATGCTGCGGGTGATGGCCGACATCGGCAGCCAGATCGGCCAGTTCATAGAACGGCGCCGCGCCGAGGAGGAATTGCGACGGAGCGGCGAGCGGATCCGAGCCATCCTGGACAACGTGGCCGACGGCATCATCACACTTGACGAGCGCCTGGTGATCCGCTCGTACAACCCGGCGGCCGAGCGGCTCTTCGGCCATGCCGCGGACGAGGTGATCGGCAAGGATTTCGTGCGCTTGATCGCCGAACCCAACCGTCCCGAGGTCAAGCCCCAGCTCCGGTCGTATTTGCGAGCCCAGCAAGGCCTTTTCGAGATGGGGAGCCACGAGACTTTCGGACTCCGAAAAGATGGCACAACCTTCCCGATGGAGTTCAACGTCGGTTGGCTCGGGCCCCAGCGGTTGGTCATTGGGAGCCTGCGGGACGTCTCCGAGCGGAAAGCCGAGACCGAGGCGCTCCAGTACCAGGCGCTGCACGATCCCTTGACGGGCCTGCCCAATCGAACGTTTCTTCGCGAGCGTCTAGAAGAAACGATCCGCGCGGGCGAGCGCGAGATGAAGCCGTGTGCCGTGCTGCTCATGGACCTCGACGGGTTCAAGAAGGTGAACGACAGCCTCGGCCATGAGGCGGGTGACCAGTTGATACAGCAGGTTAGCCAGCGGATGAAGGGGGTTCTGAGGAAGGCGGACACCATCGCTCGTTATGGTGGGGACGAGTTTGCGGTCGTCCCATGGGGCGCGACGGATGTCCCGCGGGCGGTGCTGATTGCTGAAAAAATCGTGCAGGCGGTTAGCAAGCCCTTCACAATCGACGGCCAGCCCATCAGCGTCACTATGAGCATCGGGGTGGCCGTCTGCCCGCAGCACGCCGACGATACGGACGCCCTGATTCGCCGCGCGGACGTCGCGATGTACGCGGCCAAGCGAGCCCGCAGCGGCTTCAGCGTCTACTCGGTCGATCAGGAGGGGGGCGACAACGGCGGACGCGTGCCGTTGATCGGCAAGCTGCGCTACGCGATCGATCAGTTCGAGCTCGTGCTCCACTACCAGCCGATCGTCTCCCTCCCGAACGGGCACCCCTCGAAGGTCGAGGCGCTCGTCCGTTGGGGCCATCCAAGCCACGGGTTGCTGCCACCCGATGACTTCATTCCCTCCGCGGAGCAGACCAACCTGATCAAGCCCCTGACCGCCTGGGTGCTCAACGAAGCCCTGGGCCAGGTGCACGCGTGGTCCAAAGCTGGCATCGACGTTGGCGTAGCGGTGAATCTCTCGGCGCGAAACCTGCTCGATGACGAGCTGCCCGATGCGGTGGCCCAGTTGTTGAGCACGTGGCAGGTGGATCCGGGGAAGCTCAGCCTCGAAATCACCGAGAGTTCGATCATCGCGGCGGAGGCGGAGGAAACACTGCAGCGTCTGCACGCGACCGGCGTCCAGATCTCGGTCGATGACTTCGGCACTGGCTACTCGTCGCTGACGTACCTCAAGCGCCTTCCAGTGCAAGAGATCAAGATCGATAAGTCCTTTGTTATCGACATGGCGACGAACCGGGACGGTGCCGCGATCGTCCGCTCGACGATCGATCTCGGGCACAACCTCGGGCTGACGGTCGTGGCAGAAGGTGTCGAGGATGAGGCGACCGAGGCGCTGTTGCGCGAATACGGTTGTGACTTCATCCAGGGCTTTCACATCGCCCGCCCGGCGGCGGCTGGCTTGCTGGGGCCGTGGCTTCGCGCGCGTGCCGGTCTGAACGGCGCGCTCAGCGCCTGACGCGCAGTAATCTATAGGTCTTGCCCGAACCCGAGTCCGAGCTTTCGTCCCGCGAGGTCGAGCACGTCGCCCGCCTGGCGCGACTGGGGATCACACCCGAAGAAGTCGTCCGCTACCGGGATCAACTGCGCCACATCCTGACCGCGATCGACGCCCTGAAGCGGGCCGATACCTCGAAGGTACCGGCCACCGCGCACCCGCTCGAGGAGCGCAACGTGATGCGCGAGGACGTGCGGCAACCCTCGCTACCGGCCGAGGCGGCGTTGAAAAATGCGCCGAGCCGCCGGGGCCCGTACTTCAAGGTCAAGGCGATCCAGGAATGACGCTCTTTCAGAAAACGATCCGCGAGCTGCACCAGATGCTGATCGACCGCGAGATCTCGTCGGTCGAGCTGACCGAGTCGGTGCTCGGCCAGATCGCAGCCGTCGGCGAGAAGACGAAGGCCTTCCTGGTGGTCACGCGCGAGCTGGCGCTTCGCCAGGCGAAGGCGGCCGATGAGCGGCTGCGCGCCAAGCGCGACGTCAAGCCGCTGACGGGGATCCCGATCGCGTTGAAGGACGTCCTTTGTGTCCAGGACGTCGTCTCGACGGCCGGGTCCAAGATCCTCAAGGGGTTTTCGCCGCCCTACAGCGCGACCGTGGTCGACCGCCTGGAGGCCGACGGCGCCGTATTTTTGGGGAAAACGAACTGCGACGAGTTCGCGATGGGCTCCTCGAACGAGAACTCGGGCTACTGGCCGGTGCACAATCCCTGGGCGCTCGACCGTGTCCCGGGGGGCTCGAGCGGCGGGTCGGCCGCGGCGGTGGCGTCGGGGGAGGCCATCGGGGCGCTCGGCAGCGACACCGGCGGCTCGATCCGTCAACCGGCAGCGCTGACCGGCATCGTCGGCTTCAAGCCCACCTATGGGCGCGTCAGCCGATACGGCTTGATCGCGTTTGCCTCCTCACTGGACCAGATCGGCCCGATGACGCGGGACGTCGTCGACAGCGCCATCCTGCTGCAGGCAATCGCGGGGCACGATCCACGCGACTCCACCAGCTCCGCGCGCCCTGTACCCGATTACCTGTCGACCTTGCGGGGCGGCGTCAAGGGCATGCGCCTGGGGGTGCCGAAGGAATACTTCGTGGCCGGGATGGAGCCGGCCGTCGAGCAGGCGATCCGCGACGCGATTCGTCTTCTCGAGCAACAAGGGGCGTCTATGGAGGAAGTCAGCCTGCCGCACAGCGATGTGGCGCTGCCCGCGTATTACATCATCGCGCCGGCTGAGGCCAGCTCGAACCTCGCGCGCTACGACGGGGTCCGTTACGGCTATCAGGCGGAAGGCGCGAAAAATCTGATCGAGGAATACATGCTCACGCGCCGGCAGGGATTCGGCCCCGAGGTCAAGCGCCGCATCGTGCTCGGCACCTACGCGCTCAGCTCCGGGTATTACGACGCGTACTACCTGCAGGCGCAAAAAGTCCGCACCCTGATCATCGAGGACTTCAAACGCGCCTTCGAGAAGGTTGACGCACTGCTGGGCGCCACCTCCCCAACCGTGGCCTTCCCGCTGGGCGCGAAGACGCAGGACCCGGTGGCGATGTACCTCAACGACATCATCACGATTCCCGCGAACCTCGGAAACGTCTGCGGCATCTCGGTCCCCTGCGGCCTTGCCGATGGACTGCCAATCGGCCTTCAGGTGATCGCACCCGGATTCCGGGAGGAGGTCGCCCTCCAAGTCGCCTACGCGTTCGAGGCCGCCGCCGACTTCCGCAAGCTCCAGTCTCCACTGATGCGGGCGGCCGCGGCATGAGTGCGATCGCGACTCGTTACGAAGTCGTGGTCGGCCTCGAGGTCCACGCCCAGGTGCTGACCCAGAGCAAGATGTTCTGCGGCTGCTCGACCGACTACCTGACCGCGCCACCGAATGCGAACACCTGCCCCGTCTGCCTCGGACTTCCCGGGTCGCTCCCGGTGATCAATCGGCGCGCGGTCGAGGCGACGATCCGGACCGCGCTCGCGTTGAACTGCGAGATTCCGGAATTCTCGAAGTTCGACCGCAAGAATTACTTCTATCCCGACCTGCCCAAGGGCTACCAGATCTCGCAATATGACCTGCCCTTCAGTCGCCACGGTCGCCTCGACTTCGATGTGAAGGGCGAGGCGCGGCGCTGTGGCATCACCCGCGTCCACCTCGAGGAGGACACGGGCAAGCTGTTGCATGCCGGCGCGATTGAGGAGGCCCAGTCTTCGCTCGTCGACTTCAACCGCGCCGGGGTTCCCTTGATGGAGATCGTTTCGGAGCCCGATCTGCGGAGCGCCGACGAGGCGCGCGAGTATGTCGTGCGATTGCGCGCGATCCTCCAGTACGTCGGCGTCAACAACGGCGATATGGAGTCAGGGCAGCTGCGATGCGACGCCAATGTGTCTCTCCGGCCGGTGGGCCAGGCGGAGTTCGGCACCAAGGTCGAGGTCAAGAACATGAACTCCTTTCGAGCGATTCATCGTGCAATCGAGTACGAGATCGGGCGGCAAACCCAGGTGCTCGAAACCGGCGGTCGGCTGGTCCAGGAGACGCGCGGCTGGAACGATGCCCG
>DATNNA010000068.1:0-5833 GCA_035602075.1 Binatus sp. (SeqCode)
CGAGTGTACCGGTGTCGTCGCGGCCAGTCGCGGAATGACTTCAGATTCAAAGCGCAGCAGCGGCTCCTGGTCGTAGGCGACGCCCGGGACGTAGCAGATGAAATAGTCGATCCCGGCCTCGATCAAGGTTTCCAGGTACGCCGCCACCCTGCCAGCATCGGCTACCAGCGTCCCTTCGCGGAAGGACTCGTAGCCGCGGGCTTTGGCTCTCACTCGCTCCGGGTCATCGCCCTTGCCGGTGACTAGCACCTCGACCTCCGCCGACTTGATGATGTCGTCGTAGTTGCGGCCGACCGTTTCGCAGTGCTGCCGGAGAACGCCGAGCTTGTGCCGAATCGTCTCGGGGTCACCGCCGATGTTGCACGCGTCCCCGAATTGCGCGACCAGCTTGAGGGTGACGCGTTCGCCGGAGCCACCGATCCAGAGTGGCGGGTGCGGCTTCTGGACACCCTTCGGCTCATTGATCGGCCGGTCGATCGTGTAGTACTTCCCGTTGAAGGTGGGATAGTCCTCGGTCCACATGCGGTGGATGACCTCGCAGGCCTCCTTGAACATTCCCATCCGTTCTTTCAGTTCCGGAAAACCATAGCCATAGGCCCGCCATTCGTGTTCGTACCAGCCGGCGCCGATCCCGGCATTCAGCCGCCCGTGGCTGGCGACGTCCACGGTGGATGCGATCTTGGCGTAGAGCGCCGGGTTGCGATAGCCGTTGCAGCCGACCATCTGGCCGACCCGGATGCGCTTCGTGTCGCGCACCAGTGTGGAGGTGATCGTCCAGCACTCGAAGGTGGCCTCCGGCTTGGGTTCTGGCACGGTGTGGAAGTGGTCGTAGACCCAGATCGAGTCCCACCGGCCTTTGTCCGCGGCCTGGGCCACGTTGGTCATCGCTTCATACTTCTCGATGGGATCCTTGATCTTCACCAGGTCCATGCGCCAGCCTTGAGGGACGAAGACGCCAAATTTCACTGCCATGATTGGAGTTTAGAGGCCATGCCGGTCGAGGTGCGCTGCACGGCGGACGGACAGGGGTATCGGTGCGCCGTCGATGTCTCAGACGCGACGGGCTCGAGCCACCACGTGGTGCGCGTGTCGGCGAAGGACTTCGAACGCTGGAGCCGGGGGCGTTCGGCCGAGGAACTGGTGGCCGACAGCTTCAGCTTCCTGCTCGGGCGCGAGCCCAAAGAATCGATCCTTAGAGGGTTTGATTTGTCTGTGATCAAGCGATATTTTCCGGACTACGACGGCGGCTAGCCCGATTGACAAAGGCGCAAGTGTCGGTTAGTTTGCTTCCAAGCCGGGGGGCGGTCAATCGACCGACCAATTCGGGGGAGGAGGGAGCCGTAGCCGCTAGCGCGCCACGTCCGGCTGCGGTCGCCACCGAGGTCCGCTTGGAAGGCATCCGGAAGACCTTCGGCGATGTCGTGGCGGTGGCCGGGGTCGACCTGGAGATTCGGGAAGGCGAGTTCTTCTCCCTGCTCGGGCCGTCCGGTTGCGGTAAGACGACCTGCCTGCGGATGATCGCGGGCTTCGAGGAGCCGACCGCCGGACGGATCGTGCTCCACGGGCGCGATGTCGCCGGCCTGCCCGCCTACGAACGCGACGTCAACACCGTCTTCCAGGACTACGCCCTCTTCCCGCACATGTCGGTGCAGGACAACGTCGAGTACGGGCTGCTGGTCAAGGGCGTCGGTCGAGGGGAGCGCCGGCGCCGCGTCGTCGAGGCGCTTCGCATGATGCAGCTCGAGCGTTTCGGCCGCCGCAAGCCCGGCGAGCTGTCCGGCGGCCAGCGGCAGCGGGTCGCGTTGGCGCGAGCCATTGTGAACCAGCCGCGGGTGCTGTTGCTGGATGAGCCGCTCGGTGCGCTCGATCTCAAGCTGCGCCAGGCGATGCAGATCGAGCTCAAGTCCATCCAGGAGCGTCTCTCGATGACCTTCATCTACGTCACGCACGATCAAGAGGAGGCACTGACCATGAGCGATCGGCTGGCGGTCATGAACCATGGGCGCGTCGAGCAAGTCGGCAGTCCGGCCGAGGTCTACGAGCGGCCGGCCACCGGCTTCGTTGCCGGCTTCGTCGGCGCGTCGAACGTGTTGTCCGCAGAGACGGCCGCTGCCATCACGGCCGAGCGACAGGCCATCACGGTCCGCCCCGAAAAGATCCGGCTTGGCTCCCCGGATGAGCGGCCGCAACCGGAGGAGGTCTGGGCCCCTGGTGTGGTGCAGGACGTCGTGTATGTCGGCGCCTTCACCCGTTACGTCGTTCAGTTGGATGCGGGCGGCGAGCTGGTGGTGTTGCAGCAGAACCTCACGATGTCATCGATGGATGTGCTCCAGGCGCGCGGACGCCGCGTGCGCCTGTTCTGGAACCGGCAGCATAGCCGGGTGATCGCGACGGCGGGCAGTGATCAGAAGAAGGAGGAGGAGATCGGATGAAGCGATATCACGCGAATCTCATCGCGGTGGCCGGGGCCACGCTGGTGCTGGCGGCGTGTGGCGGGACGTCGACCGCCCCGGCATCGACCCTGCCCCAGAGCATCGGAGCCGGGGAGGGCACCCTGAACCTGGTGGCCTGGACCGGATACGTCGAGAGCGGCAAGTCGGATCCGAAGGTGGACTGGGTGACACCCTTTCAGACCCAGACCGGCTGCAAAATCAACGTCAAATTCGCCGACACGTCCGACGAGATGGTGACGCTGATGCGCCAGGGTGGTGGCACGCAGTGGGACGGCGTCTCGGCCAGCGGCGATGCGACCAACCGCCTGATTGCTCATGGCGACGTGGCCGAAGTGAACGTCACCCTCATTCCGGACTTCAAGGACGTCATTCCGTCGCTTCAGTCGCCGAAGCACAACACCGTCAACGGCAAGCACTACGGGATCCCGTACATGTACGGTCCCAACGTCCTCATGTACAACACCCAGGTCGTCTATCCGGCGCCGACGAGTTGGAAAGACACCTGGGAAACGAGTTCCCCGTACAAAGGAAAGATCGCCGCCTACGACAGCGCGATCTTCATCGCCGATGCCGCGCTCTACCTGAAGGCGCACAACAAGAGCCTTGGCATAACGGACGTCTACGAGCTCACCACCAAGCAGCTCGACGCCGCCATCGCGCTGCTCAAGCAGCAGGCGCCGATGATCAAGAAGTACTGGTCAGCCACCACCGATGAGACCGACCCCTTCGTCAGCGGCGACATGGTGATCGGGACCGCCTGGCCGTACCAGGTGAGCTTCCTGAAGACCGAGAAGAAGCCGGTTGCCTCGCTCGTGCCATCCGAGGGCGCGACGGGGTGGGCCGACACCTGGATGATGTCGGCGCATGCCCAGCATCCCAACTGCATGTACCAGTGGATGAAGTGGACCGAGACGCCTGCGGTGCAGGATCAGGTGGCCGAGTTCTACGGCGCGGTCCCGAGTAACGCCAAAGCCTGCGATATTCTTCGTAAGAACATCGGCGACTCAGCCGACAAGGATTACCACTGCGGCGACAACGCCTTCCTCAAGAACATCGCCCTCTGGAAGACGCCACTGCAGGACTGCGCCGACGGTCGCGGCGCGACCTGCACCGACTACACCGTATGGCAGCAGCGCTGGCAGGAGGTCCGCGGAACGAAGTAAGGGATGACGGAGACAGTCAACCGGGTGGGGGAGAGGCTTCACGCCCCTTCCCCCAGCCCCCTTCGCCGGCTGCGCCTTCGCATCGGCATCGTGTTGCACCGTTACCCCGGTGCACGACTGGCGCTGCTGCTAGGACCGGTGCTGATCTGGATGCTGGTCATCTTCCTGGGCTCGCTTGGCCTTCTCTTGATCACTTCTTTCTGGCGGCAGGACTCGGTCACCGGGGCGATGGTTCAGAACTGGAGCCTGACCAACTACCAGTTCCTCGTTCAGGTCGACGTTTACCGCACGATAGCCATCCGGACGGTTGGCATCGCGCTGGCGGTCACCGTGACCGACATCGTCTTGGCGATCCCGATCGCCTATTACGCGGCCCGGATCGCGAGGCCGCGGGTCCGAACACTTCTCCTGCTCTCGATGGTGCTGCCGCTCTGGTCGAGCTACCTGGTGCGGGTCTATGCCTGGCGGACCATCCTTTCGGGTGACGGCGTCCTCAATTGGTCGCTGCATCAGGTCCACCTTGGGTCGGTCAACCTCGGCTTTTCACGCTGGAGCCTTTGGATCGTCTTCTCCTATCTCTGGCTGCCGTACGTGGCGTTGCCGGTCTACGCCGCGCTCGAGCGAATCCCCAACTCGTTGATTGAGGCGTCGACCGACCTTGGCGCGCGCTGGTTCACCACCTTTCGGCGGGTGATCCTCCCGATTGCGCTCCCCGGGATGGTCGCCGGCTCGATCTTCGCGTTCTCCCTGACGCTGGGCGACTACATCGCCCCCAGCATGGTGGGTGATACCGAGTTCATCGGCAACGTCATCTACCAGGCTGTCGGCATTGCCAACAACATCCCGTTCGCCGCGGCCTACGCCCTTGTCCCGGCGCTCGTCATGGGTGTCTACCTCTTGATCGCCCGCCAGCTCAAGGCCTTCGAGGCGCTGTGAGCCGCGACCGCGCGATCGAGCCCCGCTCTGTCAAGGTGGGCATGGGCGTTGTCAGCGGCCTGGTGCTGCTCTTCCTCTACGTGCCGCTGTTTGTGATCATGCTCTACGCCTTCAACCCGGCTCGCTCCCAGGCTTGGCCGCTGCCCGGCCTGTCGACCCGCTGGATCGTCGCGACCTGGAACAACCTCGACGTCCGGACGGCACTGTTCACCTCGCTCAAGGCCGGCCTCGGAGCCACGAGCATTGCCCTGATCCTCGGCAGCCTGGCGGCATTTGCCGTCCATCGCTTCCGATTCTTCGGCCGGGAGACCGTTTCGTTCTTGTTGATTTTGCCCCTCGCGCTTCCTGGCATCGTCACCGGCATGGCACTCAATTCGACGATCAACCTGGGCGGCCAGCTGATCGGCGTCTCGTTCAGCCTCTGGACGATCATCATTGGGCACGCCACCTTCTGCGTGGTGGTCGTCTACAACAATGTCATCGCCCGGCTGCGCCGGACAGCGACCTCGCTGGCGGAGGCGTCCGCCGACCTCGGGGCGGACGGGCTTCAGACCTTCCGCTACGTGATCCTGCCGAACATCGCCACGGCCCTGATGGCCGGCGGGCTGCTCGCCTTCGCTCTGTCGTTCGACGAGATCATCGTGACGAACTTTACCTCGGGGAGCGAGATCACGCTGCCCAAGTGGATCTTCAACAACCTGCGGCTGCCCAACCAGCGGCCGGTCGTCAACGTCGTGGCCAGCGTCCTGCTGATTGCCAGTCTGATCCCCGTCTACATCGCCCAGCGGCTCACCCAGGAGAGCGGAGGGCTGGTGAGCCGCGGGGCCGTCGTCCGGGCAAATGAAGATTCAGGAGAGCAATCGGGGGCGGCCTAGCCGTATAAAGAGGTCATGGCAGCGCGTGAACCGGTTGATGACAAGGTCCGCGACGCCCTCTCCCGACCGATGACGGTAGTTGACATCTCCACGACCGGCCGCAAGAGCGGGCAAGAGCGCCGGATCGAGATCGTGATGCACAACATCGACGGCCGGCTCTACATCAGCGGACAACCGTCCCAGCGGCGCCGTAGCTGGCTCGCCAACCTGGAGGCGAATCCGACATTCACGCTTCATCTCAAGCGCGGCGCACGGGCCGACCTCGCCGCGACCGCCCGCGAAATCACGGACCCGAAGGAGCGGCGCCAGGTTCTCGAGGAAGTGGCGAAGCACTGGAAGCGTGACGACGTCGACGTCATGGTGCAGTACAGCCCGCTCATCGAGGTCACGGTCTAGGCGGCGTTTC
>DATNNA010000069.1:0-6025 GCA_035602075.1 Binatus sp. (SeqCode)
CGGAACAATCAGCGCCTCCCTCAACGGTCCTTCTGTTCGAGAACTCACGGAGAGGCTCGGCCTTACCAGGTGGCCGACGTCCGGCCCCCCAGGTACGAACCTTGGGTTGCAGCTAACCGACCTATCGGCGCGGCTCGCCGAACTGCTCGATGCCGCAAAGCGACACATCCTTCCCGAAAGGCTGCGGAATAAGGTCCATTCGTTTGGCGAGTCGAGCATGGGAGCCCATCGGATCGCGCTCGTCCTGGCGAGTGGCGAGATCGTCGACGATGTGATCGTGGCAGGGAATGAGGTCGTTCGCGTTGGCGGCAAAGAGCCACGAGCGCTCCCTCTTCATGCTGTCGTCGATGTCATCGATCGCTCTTCGAACGCCGAAGGTCGTTAGCCGAACGTCCTGGGCGGCGGGAATTTGCTGGGTAGGTCCGCGGCCTCGACCTGGAAAAGCCCCTCCGGCGCAGGCAAGCCGTGGAACTGATGCAGGCCCAAGTTTTTGAACCTGACGCCAGCCGGCTCCGAGCCTGCCACTGCCTCTCGAACCGCGCGTGACAGTAGGATCTGGCCGCCGTGGCTCGCAAAGCAGATCCGGGACGCGGTGTGGACGGCTAGGCCGACGTATCCCGTGTCGGTCAGAGTCGGGCGGCCGGTATGCAGGCCGATCCGAATTCGGACCGGAAGGCCATCCGGCCAGGCTCGGGCGCGAACCTTGCGCTGGATGCTGAGCGCGGCTTCCAGCCCTGACAGCGCCCGCTCGAAGACCGCGAACATCTCGTCAGCGCGCGTCTCGACCTCGCGGCCATCGGATGCCCGGATCGCTGCCCGAAGCAGGCGTCGACCATCAGCCAGGAATCGGTCATAGCGGTCGCCAAGGCGGCGAACCAGCCCGGTCGAGTCCTCGATGTCGGTGAAGAGAAAGGTGACGACACCGGTCGGTAGCGTGCGAACCTCGGTGGCGCGGGCCTGGATCTCGGTGTGCATCCATTGGTTTTCGATGGCGAGGGTCACTGCGGCCGTCACCGTTCGGGCAAGGTTTGGATCGCTAAGAACGGCGCGGTCGTGAACCAGTGCGGCCATCGGCTGGCCCTGTCGCTGGACCGGCGTGACGGCACGATCGGCGCCCTCGCCGGGAAGCGCCACCGCCTTACCTTCGCCATCGAGATAGGCGGCAACGGACTCGGACCAGTAGAGGACCGTGAGCGTCGGGTCACCGAGCACCGTCCGCAGCCGCTCTTCCAGCTGCTCCGGTGTCCCAAGTCCGCCGAGCTCGATGACCGCCTTACCCGCCGCCGCCTGGAGACTCTGCGAACGCAATTGGCCGGTCACGAAGCCGACCGGAACGATGCCGTACTTCTTGGCGGCTTTCAGCAGCCTCGTCCGGGCCCGCTCTCGCGCGGCTTCATTCTCGAAGCGGACCTGGTTGAAGCGCGACAGGGCGTTCCGGACGTGGGCCTCGTCGTTGATCGGCAGACGCCGGACACCGTGTGAATCTACGTAAGCGAAGGCGCTGTCGGGTAACTGGGCACGTGCCTTTTCGTCGAGTTGAGGCATGCCCCTGATTATCGCCATCAGCCGCGCGGCCAGAAGGCGCCGAATTGCCATCCGGTGATCCCCCAGGTGACGAGCCCGTCGCGGCGCCGCCACAACTCCGTGGAAGGTGGTCGCCAGGAACAGGAGGCGTGAAGGCCAGCGGTTACTCGGGGTGGAGGATTTTGAATGAACCTTGAGAACCTTGTCGTGCTCGTCCTTATCGCTGCCGTCTGCGGTTTCGTCGCCGAGCGTATGACCCAGGGTCGGCTGCCCTATGGTCTGGTGGGTGCGATCTTTGGCGCCCTGATCGGCTCCTGGCTTCTGGTCGAAATGTTTCGCTGGAAGATCCCGGGCGACATGACCGCCGGCGGGGTGCCCGTCCTTACCGCCATCCTGGGAGCGGCCGCCATCATCTTCGTGTTGTCGGTGGTATCGCGCTCGAAGGCACTGCCCGGGGCCGACCGCAAGCGCTCCTAGAGCGAACCGCAATCGCGCGGCTGCTATGTTCTGATTGGCATGCCCGCCGACCCTGACACGCGTCCGCGATGAGCACTACGGCAAGCGCCATCCTTCTCATCGGTCGAATCCTCTTCGTCGCCCTTTTCGCCTACTCGGCACGGGGCCATATCGTGAACCACGAACGGTATGTGACAACGGCCCGCGGCCGGCTCCCGGTGCCCTACGTGGCCGGTTGGCCGGCGCCTGGTTGGTGCTCGCCGACCTATTGATGGTGCTGGGCATTTGGGCCGATATCGCAGCGCTGATGATGGCGGCATTCCTGATACCCACCGCGCTGCTCTTCCACCGCTTTTGGACGATCGCCGACCCGGCTCAGCGACGGACGCAGGAGGGAGCCTTCTACCGCAACGTCAGCCTGCTTGGTGCGACCCTCGCCTTATTCGCCTTGTTTTCCGTTGTCGGAGCCGGGCGATTCGCGATCACGGGACCCTTCGTCAACCTCCATTGAAGGGTTCAATCCCGCCGGGGTCGCCTTGACGCCTTTCCTGATCTGGTCTAGGCTTTCTCCGAGGGATTTAAGTGACTGACGAGAAGAGCGAGACCGATCTGGTTCTGTGCGAGGGGTGTCAGCAAATGATCCGGCCGCTGACCGAGCATGCGGTCAGCTTGGTCGGCGCGACGGTCGTGACCGTTCACGCGTGTCCGTCTTGTGGCGGGCAAAAGGTCTTGGTAGCGAGCCCCTCCGTTCGATAGGCGGCTGAGCGACCCCGAAGAGGCCGGCAGGAACCGCCGGAGGAACCATGCAGCGAAACGTAGACAACGTAGTCTTTGGCACCGGACCGCTGGGACTCGCCGTCGCCGGCCGACTGACGTCGGCGGGGCAACGAGTCCGACTGGTCAATCGAAGCGGGAAGGCGGATGCGCGGAAAGAGGTTGAAGTCGTCGCCGCCGATGTGACCGATCCGGCGGCCGCTCGCAAAGTTTGCGAAGGGGCCTCGGTGGTGTTCCACTGCGCAAGTGGGCCGTACGGTCGATGGGCGCAGACCCTGCCGCCCATCATGAAGGGCATCATCGAGGGGGCGAGCGCGGCCGGGGCCAGACTGGTGTACGGCGACAACCTCTATGCGTACGGGCCGGTCGACGGGCCCATTCGCGAGGATCTGCCCTATCGACCAATCGGTCCCACCACGCGAGCCCGAGCTGAGATGGCAACTACGCTCATGAATGCCCACTCAGCTGGCCGGGTCCGCGCGACTATCGGCCGGGCGTCAGATTTCTACGGTCCGCGCGCACGCCAGTCCAAGGTGGGCGACGGCGTGTTTGCGCGGGCGCTTGCCGGGAAGCCGGCGCAGACCCTGGGCGATCCGGACGCGCTCCACACCTACACGTTCATTCACGATTTCGCCGCGGGCCTGGTGACGCTGGCGGAGCGGGACGAGGCTCTGGGAGCGGTCTGGCACGTCCCCAGCGCCGAGACCATTACGACGCGACGGTTCATCGAAATGGTCTTCCAGCAGGTCGCGCGGCCGGCGCGACTGCAGCCCGTCCCGAGGCTCATGATCGCGATGCTGGGAGTCTTCGTCCCGCCAATGGGCGCCGTCAAGGAGACGCTCTATCAGTCAGAGCACCCGTGGGTAGTGGACCACAGTAAATTCGCCCGAGCGTTTGGGAGCCAGCCGACCCCACACGAACAGGCAATCGCAGAGACCATCGCCTGGTTCCAAGGCAAGCTAACGGTCGCGGCTACTCGATCCTGAACACACAACTAAGCCGGTAGGAAGTAACACCCGGAGTGGGTGGTGTCCCCACAAGTCAGCCTCGATTGAGCGCGGGATAGGCAACGGTAGACATCCCGGCGAGCGTGCACGATCATAGGAGTCAAGAATGGCCGAGCATGATCGGCCGCGCACCGATGAGGGAGGTTGGCTGGAGGCCGATCAGCCCGGCCGACCTTTCAGAGCGCAAATCCGTGAGCGCCGACGATCGGTGGTGGGAGCATTGGCCCTGGCGCTCCTCGTGGTAGGCGTGATTGTCGTTGCCGGTCCCAGGTCCGTTGCAACAACACGCCCCGCGCAGTCGCTCAGCCCGCAGGGCTCCTCCGGTTGGTTTCAACCACTTCATTACGTCACCTCAGTCGACTTCTTTAGCCCTGCCGATGGAGTGGTGCTCACAAACCTCACCAGCGTAAGCGCAAGTGGCTTGAGTCCCTACCGCCAGTCACTGCTCGCCACCCACGACGGCGGCCGCCACTGGCGGGACATCACCCCCGCAGCGGAAGGATCCATCGGGTGCTGTGCGGCCTTTTTTCTCGACCCGTCACATGGGTGGGCTGCCGGCAACTGGGGGCCAGGGACGTCGTCAACCCTTCGAGTCTTCAGGACAATCGATGGCGGCGCAACATGGACTCACACAGAGATTTCGGGTGCGCCGGGGGGATGTTGCCCAAGCCTGGACTTCGTCGACAGCCAGCATGGTTGGCTTGTCTACGGCAGTCAATTTCAAGGTCCACCAGAGTCGCCCTTGCCGCGCTTCCTTCGCACGGAGGATGGCGGCGCGAGCTGGACGGAACTCCCCAGCCTCCCCGGAACCCCGCTCGGCCAAACCCTGATCCTCGTGCTGTCGGTTAGCCCAGTCCGATTCGTCAGCCCCTCAACGGGCTGGTTTGTCGAATCAACTGGTGGATTGGCCGGCCCACATCAGCGGCTTTACATCACTCGGGATGGTGGATACCGGTGGCAACGGCAGAACGTGCCGCTGCCCACTACCAGCCCCTCACCCCCGGCGGACAATCTCGCCGGCGATTACATGTACCTGACGGTCCCAACAATCACCAGCAGCGGTACAGGTGTCCTACCAGTCAGCCAGGGCGATGGTAGCGGGGTTCTCCTCGACTTCAGCGACGACGGAGGAGCGACCTGGAGGACCGACCCCGCCCGAGGGCCGCTTTTCTCGCTGGCGCCCGACGCCTCTGCAACATTGTGCGATGGGGCTCCCGCCTCTGTTGGTCACGGGATGATGGCCATCGTTGTGGGTCGGCAACTCGAGATCAACGTAGGTACCGGGTGGACCGTCGTCACTCCGACCGGTCTGCCTCCTGGCGTGCAGCGCATCCAGTTCACTGACCAGCGGGTCGGTTGGGCCCTAACTCACGTGAGTGTTTCTCAAAATGACAACAATCAGTGCTCCGATGAGCTCCTCTTCAAGACGATCGACGGTGGGCATCGTTGGACACGCGTCGGCGGCTAGCGAAGCCGTAAGGCTGCAGCACCCAGGAGCTGCTGGCATCGCACCGTGTCCGAGCTTCGGGACGAGCTCTTAAGAATCCTTCCGAGCAATTTTCCAATTGCCGAGCCCGGTGCGAGAGCTGTTTCGACGGGGCCTCGCTCCACACGAGTGGCGCTTTAGTGCCGGACGAGCGTTTGAGAGGTTGGTGTCCCCAACCGTAAAAGTTATGAACTCCCCCAGTGTGACTGGGCGAGTGCCGGTAAGGATAAGTAGGATCTGACCAACGTGGCGTGCTCGGCCCCATCCTGAGCGTTGAACCACGATCTGGTCGGCCAGCACCGGTCGCGCCCCTAGTAGTGGCTTAGGGGGACGCGGCGACGCCATCGGGGGTTGCGACCGACGACGCCCGGCCAGAGGTAAGAGCAAAGGCCGTGATGGCGCCCAGGCCGGAGACCGCGATCACGCCGGCCATCGGCAGCGCGGTGCCGGTCCCGGCGATGCCGACGATTGGCGCGCCGAGCGCCGCGACGCCGCTCTGGATGACGCCAAGCAGCGCGGATCCAGTGCCGGCCGCGTCGGGGCGTCGGGAGAGGGCCAGCGCAATGGCGTTCGGGATGATGAACCCGACGCTCGACGCAAGTAAAAAGAGCGGCAGCAGGACGGCCAGCAGTCCAAACCCGCTGACGACGACAACCAGCAGCGCCAAGCCCGCGGTCGCATTGGCGATCAAACCGCCGGTGAGAAGACGTGCCGGTCGAATGCGACTGACGAGACTGCCGTTGATCTGGCTGGCCACCACAAACCCGAGAGCGTTCAT